>QHWL01000396.1:0-4023 GCA_003222555.1 Acidobacteriota bacterium
TTCGTGAATAAAGAGCGGTACAGCGAAAGAGTCTCGCGCAAGAAGCATGTGGACTACTTCACCTCGTTGAAACCAGGAGGCCGCCCCATCGCGGAACACACCAGACCCGGTGATGCCTCCCACTGAAGCACACGCAATGCCACGGCTGCCCTCGTGAATTGCGCAGATCTGTTGGGACTTTTGAGGGTGGGAAGCGGATGCACCACCTGCCGAACGTCAAGAACGTCAGCGTTTTTACAGATCTTCCCGCGGCGCTGCTGGAGCGGGCTACAGGAAGCCCGCCCTGCCCTCGGTCTGCATCGAGGCTCTTAAATAATAAGGTCCGCCAACCCGCGCCAAGATCGTGTAAGGACCACACAGAACTGTTGCGCAGATCGTCTAACGCGCCGATTTTCGCCAGATTTTGCCGCTGTTCCTGGTGGTACAGGCCTGAGGTGGACCTCATGCGTTTCACAGGGACGATTTTTGGCCTCGCCGCGTCGGCGTGTTTGACACTCACGCCGGCCTACGCGGATTCGCACGGCCGACCCGCGGTTGCGACACAACACGCTCACGTGCCACAAACGAGCGGCAAGCCGACGTTGTCGGCTAAGCCGATAATCTCCGCCAAGCCGACGCGCACCACCCAACCGACGATGACCACCAAACCGACGAGCACGGGCAAGCCGTCGCGCGCGGCGGATACCATGAAGGGCTCGAAGGCGACGTCGACCACGAGTTCAACGACCCCCTCGACATCGACGATCTCGCCAACGGTACTGAATCCGATCGCGCGGAAGATTTCCTCCCATCCCCAGCTGGCCTCGAAGGTGCACGAGCTTCTGCCCGCGGGGATGACGCTGAACCGCGCATCGACGGGTTTCAAGAATCAGGGGCAGTTCCTGGCAGCGCTGCACGTGTCCAGGAATCTGGGCATCCCGTTCTCGCAGCTCAAGGCCGGCATGACGGGCCGCAGGCACCTCAGTCTCGGCCAGTCGATTCAGTTCGAGAAGGCTCGCGCCAACGCGACGACCGAGGCGCACCGCGCGGAAACCGAGGCGGACGACGACCTCAGGACGCCCACGACCACCACAACATCGCCGACGGGCAGCACCACCGCGGACCCGACGAACCCCGCCCCGACCACGCAGCCGCCGGTGAGACTGAATCCCATCGCGCGCAAAATCTCGTCCCATCCGTCGCTCGCAGCCAAGGTGCAGGCACTCTTGCCAGCGGGAATGACGCTGAACCAGGCCTCGAGAGGTTTCAAGAATCAGGGCCAGTTCCTCGCGGCGTTGCATGCGTCGAAGAATCTGAATATCCCGTTCGCGCAGCTCAAGGCGGAGATGACCGGCAGGGATCACGACAGCCTCGGCAGGGCGATTCAGGAACTGAAGCAGGGCACAAACGCGAACGCGGCCGTCAGCACCGCGGAAAAGCAAGCAGACGCGGACCTGGAGGCGACAACTCCTCAGCTGAGGTCTCACCAGGGCGATAAAGACGGCGACGACCTGTGATGCGTGGAGTGAACCGCTTCGCTTCCGTGATGGCGAGCGCCGTACTGGCGCTCGCCTTCTCGTTTCCGGTGTACGCGCAGGGCAACGGCAAGGGCAAAGGGCACCAAAGCTCGCCGCCGAGCAGCAACGCGCTGCCCAACCCAACGGCCGGCGGCCCGACGACATCCGGCGCTTCCCCGTTCGGGTGGGTTGATGACGCGAGCATCCTCGGGCCGGGAACGATGGCACTGACGGTCTCCGCGATGCGATGGGCGGGCACCGACCTCAGTGAGGTAGATTTCCCCATTGTCGATCTGTCTGTTGGTCTCGCGCCGCGCGTCCAGCTCGGCGCCAGTATTCCGCGCATCGTCGGCAGCGCCGATGGGACCGGCCCGGTCGGCGGGATCGGCACGTCGTACATCAGCGGCAAGTACGTGGTTCTCACGGGCATCCCGTCGGGCGTAAAGCTGGCTGTCGCGCCGATGATCCAAATCCTCGGCTCGGGAGCGACACAGGCGCTTCCGCCGGGTGAGGGAAAGACGCAGTTCGGTTTGCCAGTCAGCCTCGAGATTTCGCGGGGACCCGCGCGATTATTCGCCTCGACGGGGTTCTTCTCGCGGGGTGCGTGGTTCGCGGGCGGCGGCACTTCGGCTCAAGTGAGCCCCCGGCTCGGGATGTCGATGTCGTTCAGCCGCGCGTGGGCCAACGACGGAGTGAGCGGCTTCTCGCGCGATCGGCGGGAACTCTCGGGCGGCGCGTCGTATTTCGTGAGGCCGCACCTTGCCGTGTTCGGATCGCTCGGACGGACGATCGCGACATCGGACGCCAACGGCGCGGGAACGACGGTCAGCGGCGGGATGACGTTCGTGGTCGAGCCGTCGGCAATCAAATGATCGATCGCTGTGGCTGGCGCGACAACAACTCTGTTACTCTGATCGGCGACAGCAGGCTTTGTGTGCGCGGAAGAAGAGTGCCGTTTTACCGCAGAGCACGCGGACACGCCGAGAATTCTTAGCGTTTTTTCTCCGCGGTCTCGGTGGCTCGGCGGTTGACGGTTTCTTCACAGGCTCCTGTGGCCTGCTCGCAATACATGATCCTCTCGCGCGCCCTCCTTCGGACTCCCATCGGCGACATGCTCGCCCTCGATTCGGGTGAGGGTCTTTGCGCTCTGGAATTCACCGGCCCGAAGAAACGCCTCACGCGCCTCGAGGCCCGGCTGGGCCAGTGGTTCTCGCCGCACGAAATCGCCGACCGCGAGACGCCGACCATCGCCGGCACGCGCGCGTGGCTCGATGCGTACTTCGCAGGTGCGACTGCCGACATCACGCCCCTTTCGCTCGACATGAGGGGCACCGCCTTCGAGCAACGGGTGTGGGCGGCGCTGCGTGCGATCGCGCCCGGCGAAACGACGAGCTATGGTGCGATCGCGAAAGCACTTGGGTCAGCCGAGGCCTCACGCGCCGTCGGCGCCGCCAACGGCGCCAACCCGATCGCCATCATTGTTCCCTGTCACAGAGTGATCGGTTCGTCGGGCTCGTTGACCGGCTACGGCGGCGGTCTCGATCGGAAGATCTGGCTTCTCGACCACGAGCGCCGCTGGCGCTCGGAGCCGCAGCCTTCACTATTCTGACGGCCGCAGAGGTGGCTGCAGCTAGGCTCTCCCGGCAAATTCCCGGGTCTCCGTGTGGACCTTGACCTTCTCCCCCTCCTTGATGAACAGGGGCACGCGGATCTCGAGGCCCGTCTCCAGGGTGGCGAGCTTGGTGACGCCGCCGCTCGCCGTATCACCCCGAACACCTGGCTCGGTGTAGGTCACCGTCAATTCCACGTGGGCCGGAAACTGGAGGCCGATGGGGCGGCCGTTAAACTTCTGAATCTGGACGATCACATTGTCCGCAAGCAGCTGCCGGTCCTCGCCCACGATGTCGAGTCCAAGCGTGAGCGTCTCGAAGGTCTCCCGATCCATGAAGTTAAATCCGTCGCTGCCGGCATACAGATAGGAAGCCGGTTCCATCACAAGATCCGGCTCCTTGAGCTTCTCACCAGCCTTGAAGGTCTTGTCGAAAACGGCGCGGGTGAGCAAGTTCCGCATCTTGATCCGCACCAGCGTCTGGCCACCACGAGCGGTCGGCTTGGACACGTCGACCTCGAGGCAGTGGTAGGGCGCGCCTTCGTATTCGAAGTACATCTTTCGCTTGAGAGTGATCGCTTCAATCAAGCCCGACATGGCTCCCTGTCGACACCGTCATTCTAGAGTGATTTCGTCGCCGAGAGGGAGACGAGCTAGATTCTGTGATCGAATGTGCGTCCGATCTCACGCAATGAGAGGACGCGGGAAAATTTTGTCTACCCCGTGGGTGACAAAAGACTACCTGTTGTTCAAGAAAATCGCCGCCAGCTGCTCTTCGTATATCATCTCTCGATACTTTATAACTCTTTGTGTTCGAGGGCTGTCGGAAAGCGATCGCCTACTGGCAGCGACAACGCTGTCGTTCGACATTGCGGCGCTGGAACTGTTCCTACCGCTCGTGACCGGGTCCTCGATCGT
>QHWL01000396.1:4036-4616 GCA_003222555.1 Acidobacteriota bacterium
TGCTGGCGACACGCGACGAAGCGGTGGATGGCCGGCGGCTGACGCGGCTGCTGAGCGAGAGCGGTGCCACCGTCATGCAGGCGACGCCAGGGACCTGGCGCATGCTCGTCGATGCGGGATGGCCGGGGAATGACCTCTGGAGCGAGCGATCGCCTGGCTCCAACAACGACGTCGAATCCTAGCGCTCTCCACCAATTTCCACGTACACTGTTCTGGGACCATGTCGCCCAGGCCACTCATCGTCGTTCGGGTCGTGCCCGCCGTTTGCCGGGCGATCGTGATCACGGTCGTTGCATTGATCGCGATTGGACCTGGTGACGGCGCGGGGTCACAACAGCCGACGACTACGCCCGATGCTCAGGCTGTGTACTGGTGCCCGATGCACCCTGATATCCGCGGCGGAGCGGCCGACAAGTGCCCGCAGTGCGGCATGGCCCTTGTCCGCGCCGCGCCTGCAGATTACGGAGCCTACCTCCTCGATTTCGACATCGTTCCGCGTGTGCTTCGGCCTCTGCAGCAAGCGCGTGTCCGCTTCTACGTGCGCGAGCCGCACACGCGCGCGATCGTCCGTCGTTTCGAG
>QHWL01000396.1:4637-5784 GCA_003222555.1 Acidobacteriota bacterium
AGTATTTCGCGCACGTCCACCCGAAATTGCATGCCGACGGCTCGCTCGACGTCGATGTGCAGCTCCCGCGCGCAGGCGTCTATCAGATGATTGCCGACTTCCTGCCGGTCGGCGGATCGCCGCAGCTCGTCCAGAAATCGATCGTGACGGCCGGCTACGCGGGCCCTCTCCTCACGATCCCACACCTCGCTCCGGACACCGCCGACAAAGTCGTCCGCAACACGCGCGTGAAGCTGACGATGCCCGAGCCGCTCGCGGGGCGCGAGCAGTTGATCACCTTTGATCTCCAGGAGGGGGCGACCCACGCCCCCGTGAGCGATCTCGAACCCTATCTCGGTGCGGCTGGACACCTTCTGCTCGTCAGCGGCGACCTGGCCGTTGCGGCGCATAGTCATCCCGTCGCGGAAATTTCCGCCCTCGGCGGGCCGACGGTGGTGTTCCAGGCGTTGTTCCCGCGCGCGGGCGATTACCGGCTGTGGGTACAGTTTCAGCGGCGCGGCGAGGTACTCACCGCGTCGTTCACGGTGCCGGTCAAAGGCCGTTACTGACGTGCGATAAAGTCCAGCTCGGCGGCACAGTCGGGCGAGGACGACCGCACGTCGATCACCGAGCCGGTGCGGAGTCGGACGCCGGCTCGGAACCGGTACGTGATCGGGTAGGCCGGCTCGTATCTCGGCAAGACGCAGAGGGGCTCGACGGTGCCGTCGGGGCGTCGCGCGACGATTTCGATCGACGCGCCAGCACCTGAGGCGCGGGGCGTCAATGCGAGCGCGTCGATGTCGCGGTCGATTCGACTCGCACCGCATACCAGGGAGCGGTGACGGAGCTCACGCCGTGGTCGTCCGCCGAACTGGAACGCGACCCCGCTCTGGTCGGTCTGGGGCGTGCTGGATTTCTTGTAGTGCAGCTCCAGAGCCACGCGCGATCCCGCCGGCAGCCGCTCGGCCACTCCTGAAGGGAACACAATGGCGGCATCAGGCGGTGTCCATGTGCCGATGACCGTACCAGGCACGATCCACAACACCGCCTGCTCGATGATGGATCGATTACCCGGAATGAACTCCCATCCGGTGATCCACCGATCCTCGACCAGACCTGTCGGGAGCTCGATGCGTTCGGTCAACGCGCTCACAGGGTGAGCGGTAGG
>QHWL01000397.1:0-1022 GCA_003222555.1 Acidobacteriota bacterium
CGATCTGGATTTGCTGGTGCAGCGCATTCGCGAACACAAACTGCCGGAGAGGGCCTTCGAGTGGTACGTCGACCTGCGCCGTTACGGCACGGTTCCGCACGGCGGTTTCGGCATGGGCATCGAGCGAGTGGTCGGGTGGATCTGCGGGCTGGAACACGTGCGGGAAACGATCCCCTACCCGCGAATGCTCTATCGGTTGTATCCATAAATGAAGTAGGTTCGAGGTTCAAGGTTCTGGGTGCGGTTCGGGGTTCTGGGTTCCGGGTTCAAGGCGGAAGCCGCGCGAACCTCGAACCAGGAACCCAGCACCGAACCCTGAACCCTGCACCTCGAACCCAGAACCGTCAGAATCAGAATATGAAGATAGGTCTCATCAGCCTGGGCTGCCCGAAAAATCTCGTCGATTCCGAAGTGATGCTCGGGCTCGCGCGCGACGCGGGACACGAGCTCACCACCGACGCCACCGATGCCGACGTGCTCGTCGTCAACACGTGCGCGTTCATCGACTCCGCGAAGCAGGAATCGATTGACGCAATCCTCGAGATGGCGCGTCACAAGAAAGACGGCGCGTGCCGGCGCCTCATCGTCACCGGCTGCCTGGCCGAGCGCTATCGCGAGGAGCTGAAGACCGAGATTCCCGAGATCGATGCGGTGCTCGGCACGGGCGAGGTGCCGCAGATTGTTCAGGCGATCGGCGGCGTGACGATGCCGCGCGTATCTCCGCTCACGTTCTTCACCACCGCTGGAACCCCATCCGGCACCCACCTCCCGGCGCGCACTGACGCTGATGCCTTCGCCACGGCATGGCCGCAGGCGCTGCACCGGGCACCGGCCACCTTACCGACCTACATCTACGACGCCGACACCCCGCGCTTGCTCGCGACGCCGAAACATTATGCCTACGTGAAGGTCGCCGAAGGCTGCGACTACAAGTGTGCCTTCTGCATCATTCCAACGCTCCGGGGCCACTACAGGAGCCGTCCGGCCGAGTCGATTGTCCGTGAGGCGCGCACGCTGGCGGC
>QHWL01000397.1:1102-4375 GCA_003222555.1 Acidobacteriota bacterium
TGTATCCGACCACCATCGACGACGACACGCTGGCGACGATGGCGGAGTGCGAGAAGGTGTGCAAGTACATCGACCTGCCATTGCAGCATGCGTCGAACCCGGTGCTCAGGCGGATGAAGCGGCCGGGCACGCGGCAGAAGTACGAGAGCCTGCTGCGCCGCATCCGCGACCGCGTCCCGGGCGTCGCCCTGCGCACCACGTTCATCGTCGGGTTCCCAGGCGAAACCGCTGGCGATCTCGAGGAGCTGTGCACGTTCGTCCGCGACCACGCGTTCGACCACCTCGGCGTGTTCACCTACTCCCACGAAGAGGGCACCTCTGCCTACGCCCTCCACGATGACGTGCCGGTGAGAGTGAAAACGGCGAGGCGCAACCGGGTCATGGGGCTGCAGAAGCGGCTGGTCGGGCGCCGCCAGCGCTCCCGTGTTGGCGAGCGCGTGCGCGTGCTGGTCGACGGCCCCGCGAGCGATCACGAGCTCGTCCTGAAAGCCCGTCTTCCGACGCAGGCGCCCGACATCGACGCCTCGGTGTATTTGACGGAGTGCGACCCCTCCACCTACGCTCCCGGCCAATTTGCCGAGGTGGAGATTGTCGGCGCCCGGGCCTACGATTTGATCGCTCGGCCCTGTCGGCGCTGAGGACCTGCGCCACTGTGATATAGTTCTGATTTCGGAGCCTGGCTGTAGGACCGAAGTGGGCGTGTGCCCACTTTTTTAGTTTAAGGCCTCTCGCGAGATGCCTCCGGCAGATGTCGTCGCGCAGGTTCGGGCCATGGCCAGCCGGGTGGCAGGCACGTATGGCCTCGAAATCTTCGACGTTCAGCTGCGCCGCGAGTCTAGCGGGACGGTGTTGCGGGTTCAGATCGATCGCCCGGGGCCGGCGGCGACGGCAGAAGACAGCGTCAGCGTTGGAGACTGCGCGCACGTCAGCCGCGACTTGAGCGCAATCCTCGACGTCGAAGACCTCGTCACGAGTGCGTACATCTTGGAAGTGTCGTCTCCGGGGCTCGATCGGCCGCTCCGGCACGCGGGCGACTATCGCCGCTTCTCGGGCCGCCGCGCCAAGCTGGTCATGCGGGAGGCGGTCGATGGGCAGACATACTTCAAAGGCCGTCTCGGCGGCGTCGACGACAACGCCGTCCTCATCGACGGCGACGACGGGCGGCGGCACCGGGTGGCGATCGGCGTGATCACGCGCGCGAATCTGGAAGTGGAATTTTAGAGGCCCGAGGGCAGGGCCCCCGGAGTGAACAATGTCGAACCCGCTGCAGCAGACGATCGAAGCTCTGGCCAAAGAAAAGGGGATCGAGCCCGACGTCGTGATCAGCGCGATCGAGGAAGCGGTCGCGACCGCGTCGCGCAAATACTACAGGACCGGCGAGAACCTCAAGACGCGCTTCAACACGGAAACCGGGCAGGTCGATCTTTTCGCGCTCAAGCAGGTCGTGCAGGACGTCACCAACCCGGCTGTCGAGATCGCCATCGACGAAGCCCGGCAGATGTACCGGCAGATCTACGGTGACGAAGTCGCCAACAGCATCGAGCTCGGCGACGAGATGGAGTTCCCCAAGCCGACCGAAGTGCTCGGCCGTATCGCCGCTCAGACCGCCAAACAGGTGATCTTTCAGAAAGTCCGCGAGGCCGAGCGGGAGAACATTTTTGCCGAGTACAACCAGCGCATCGGCGACGTCGTCAACGGCACCGTCAAGCGCTTCGAGAACGGCGACATTATCCTCGAAGTTGGACGCATCGAGGCCGCGCTGCCGCGCAAGGAACAGTCGCGCGCCGAAAGCTATACGCCGGGCGATCGCGTGAGAACCGTCATCAAGGGAGTCAACCGCGGCGCGAAGGGTCCCCAAATCGTCCTCTCGCGCACCGACCCGGCGCTTCTCATCAAGCTGTTCGAGCAGGAAGTGCCGGAAATCTACGACGGCACGGTCATGATTCGCGGAGCCGTCCGCGAAGCCGGCGACCGCGCGAAGGTCGCGGTGTTCTCGCGCGAGCGCGACGTCGATCCGGTTGGCGCCTGCGTCGGCATGAAAGGCACCCGCGTGCAGTCGATCATCCGCGAGCTGCGGGGCGAAAAGATCGACATCGTCGAGTGGTCCGAGGATTCGATTGCGTTTGTCACCAACGCCCTCAGCCCCGCCAAGGTGCAGCGCGTCTCGATCGTCGACGACCGCGAACGCGTCATGGAAGTGATCGTCGAAGACAGGCAGCTCTCGCTCGCCATCGGCAAGAAGGGGCAGAACGTCCGCCTGGCCGCCAAGCTCACCGGCTGGCGCATCGACATCAAGAGCGAAGAAGAAAAACGGCGCGAGGTCGAAGCGCAGTTCGAAGGGCTCGAGGCCGGGGCGGAATCGGCCGGCCGGGACACGGCCGAAGCCACCGGAAACGCCGGAAACCCAGGTGACCCTGGTACCGATGGCGAGCAGCGGGCCGAAGACGCCCCCGACACGCCGCTACCCTTCACCCTCGCCGGCATCGGCGAGAAGACGGTGCGCAAGCTCGCCGGCGCGGGCTTCGCCTCGATTGAGGCGCTCGCGGCCGCCAGCGTCGAGCAGTTGTCGGACATTCCCGGAATCGGCGAGAAGACCGCCGAGAAAATTCTGAGCGCGGCGAAAGGCGAGTCGGCCGAGGCCCCGCCGCAAGAGACAACGGCGGCGGACTAATGCAAAGATGCAGGAATACACGAATGGACGAATGCACCGATGCGCAAATGTGGCTGAAGAAACGTGCATTGTTGCGTTTGTGTATTTTCGTGAATGTGATCTGAATGTGATCTGGATGTGATTTGAGGTAGCAGTTGGCAACAGTTCGGATTTACAAGGTCGCGGAACTGCTTGGGACGACGAGCCAGGAAGTCTCGGCGCTGCTCAAGCGCGATCACGGCATCGAGGTGAAAAGCGCCTCGAGCACGATCGAGGAAGTCGTCGCGCGCCAGTTCGTGGAGCGCCTCGCGCGCCAGCGCAACATCTCGTTGCCGGGCGGCGACATGTTCGCCGAAACGCCGGTGCTCAAGGGGAAAAAGGGCGTGCCGGCCAAGAAGGCGGCCGAACCGGTGAAGCCCGCGGCGCCGTCTCTGCCGCCCCCGCGGCTCGTGAAAACGGCGAAGCCGGCCACCGAGCCGGCCGCGGAAGCCGAGCCTGAAGCGCCGCCGGCCGCCGAGGCGCAGACGCCAGAAACCGGCTCCGCCCCCCGCATAGATGGACCGGCGGCGCCGGAAGTGCACGCCGAGGCACGCCCCGAAACGGAGTCGGTCCCGTCGAGGCCG
>QHWL01000397.1:4516-11400 GCA_003222555.1 Acidobacteriota bacterium
CGCCGCCGCTGCCGACCGCGCCTCCGCGGAGCGTGCCGAGGCCGGCGCCAAGGACCGAGCGTCCCCCGAGCCCGGCCGCGACTCGCGCTGCAGCCGGCGGCGCCGCTGCACAGACTGGCGTGCCCAGTGCTCGACCGGCACCGCCGCGTCCCGCCGGCGCCCCGACCCGGCCGCCGTATCCAGGATCGACGGCGCGTCCCACGCCCGGCGGCCCGCGACCGCTGCCCTCCCAGCCGGTTCGCACGCCGCTGCCGGGCATGCCGCCGCGTCCGGGGATGTATCCGCAGCGGCCGGGCATGCCGGGGCGCCCGCCGATGCGGCCCAGCTATCAGGGCCAGCGTCCCGCGCCGGGTCCACGGCGCGAGCACACGCCGCGGCCGGCGCCACCGCCCCCTCCCGCCGCACCGCCGCCTGTCACGCGGACGATCACGCTCGCCGAGGGGATGACGGTGAAAGATCTCGCCGACAAGCTCGACATGCGCGTCAAGGATCTGCTCAAGAAGCTGCTCGACAAGCGGCTGATGATGACCATCAACTCGACGCTCGACACCGACACCGCGTCGATGCTTGCGCGCGAGTTTGGCGCCGACGTGCAGATGCGCAGCTTCGAAGAGGAGCTGCTGCAGGAGGACTCGGAAGACGCAAGTCCCGACGACATCGTCACGCGCGCGCCGGTCATCACCGTCATGGGTCATGTCGATCACGGCAAGACGAGCCTGCTCGACGCGATTCGCGAGACGCGCGTCGCCGAGCGCGAAGCGGGCGGCATCACCCAACATATCGGTGCGTATCACGTGACGATCAACGGCCGGAACATCGTGTTTCTCGATACGCCGGGCCACGAAGCGTTCACCTTGATGCGCGCGCGCGGCGCCAAGGTAACGGACACCGTCGTCCTGGTCGTGGCCGCCGACGACGGCGTGATGCCTCAGACGAAGGAAGCGATCGATCACGCGAGAGCGGCCGGGGTGCCGATCATCGTGGCGATCAACAAGATCGACAAGCCGAACGCCAGCCCCGAGCGCGTGAAGCGCGAGCTGACCGAGCTCGACCTCATGCCCGAGGAGTGGGGCGGCAAGACCGTCACCGTTGAAGTGTCGGCCAAGAAGAAGCAGAACCTCGACCTGCTGCTCGAGATGATTCTCCTCGTCACCGACATCGGCGAGCTCAAGGCGAACCCGAAGCGCAACGCGTCGGGCACCGTGCTCGAAGTGAAGCTGGACAAAGGGCGCGGCCCGGTCGCGACGATCCTCGTACAGGACGGCACGCTTCATGTCGGCGACACGTTCATCGCCGGTCCCATCGTCGGCCGCGTCCGCGCGCTCATCGACGACCGTGGACGCCCGGTGAAATCGGCCGGGCCGTCGACGCCCGTGGAGGTGCTCGGTCTGGCGGGGCTGCCGCAGCCGGGCGACGCGTTCCAGACGCTCGCCGACGCCGCGAAGGCGCGGCAAATCGCGACGTTCCGGCAAGGACAGGCCAAGGAACGCGCGCTCGGCGCCAAGGGCGGCCGCCTGACGCTCGAGTCGCTCCAGGCGCAGATCGCCGAAGGCGGCATGAAGGAGCTGCCGATCATCATCAAGGCGGACGTCCAGGGCTCGGCCGAAGTGCTGGCCGACACGCTGACGAAACTGACCGACGAGAAGGTGAAGATCCGGATCATCCACGCCGGCGTCGGCGCGGTCAACGAATCGGACGTGCTGCTCGCCTCGGCCAGCAACGCCATCATCATCGCCTTCAACGTGCGGCCCGACCGAAATGCGGAGGAGATCGCCATCCGCGAGCGCGTGGACATCCGGCCGCACTCGGTCATCTACAACGTGACCGACGAGATGAAGAAGGCGATGACGGGACTTCTCGAGCCGACCTTCAGGGAAGTGCGTCTTGGGGTCGCCGAGGTGCGCAATACGTTCAAGGTTCCGAAGTACGGAACCATCGCCGGCTGCATGGTCAGCGAGGGGCGCATCACCCGCGCGGGCGACACGCACGCGCGGCTGCTTCGCGACAACGTCGTCATCTACGAAGGCAAGATCGGCTCGCTGCGCCGCTTCAAGGACGACGTCAGCGAGGTCAAGGCCGGGTTCGAGTGCGGCATCGGCTTCGAGCGGTTCAACGACCTCAAGGTCGGCGATCTCATCGAGGTGTTCGTGATGGAGCGGGTTGCGGTCATTGCGTGACCTCGGACGGAAAGCGCCACCACGAACGAAAAGGCTCCACCACGGAGGACACGGACCTGAAAACGGAGGGCACGGTTGCTTTCAAGGGGATTCGTGCGTGAGCCCGGTCGATTTGAATTCGACCACGATGACCTCTGTGGTAGCCGCCGCCGCGGGGTAAGCGCCTGCGGCCTCGTCGAGCCGAGGCCAAGCGCGTGCGGCCCGCGCGAGGACAGCGCGTCTTCTTTTCAATGCGGTCGGGGCCCCACTCCCGACCGCCGTCGTCTCGCGCTTTGGCGCTCGACAGCAGCCGCAGGCGCTGAGCGCCGGGACNNNCAGCCTTGAGCCGGATGCGCCGGGGGTGGGGCCCCGGCGCCCTGAGGAACGTGGGGCCCTGCGAGCATACAAGACGAAGCCGAGGCGAGACGTCAGCGTCGGTTCGCGCTTTGAGGCGGGGTCCCCAACGCGGCAGCCGCGTTGGGGTGCCGGAGGGCCCCAGCGCCAGTAAATAAGTTTGGCGCCTGCGGCCACGTCGAGCCGAGGCCGAGCGAAGCCGAGGCGAGACGTCAGCGTCAGTTCGCGCTTGAGGCGGGGTCCCCAACGCGGCAGCCGCGTTGGGGTGCCGGATGGGGCCCCAGCGCCATTAAGTATGGTCGTTGGCCTGCTGACTGTCGAACTCCACGTGCCGGGCGCGCAGTCGCTGAAAGACAAGCGCACGGTGCTGCGGCGCGTCAAGGACCGGCTCAAGAAGTTCAACGTCGCGGTTTCCGAAGTCGAGCACCACGACCTGTGGCAGCGGGCGGCGCTCGCCGTCGTCACCGTCAGCACGGATCAGGCGCACGCCGACCGCGAACTGGCCGCCGCCGCCAACGAGATCGAGCGCGTCGAGCCGGGAACCATTACCCGGACCGAGATTGAGTTCCTCACGTGATTAGGCATGAAGAATTGGGAAGTTCGAACGAATTCATAATTCCCAAGTCATAATTCTTAATTTTCCGAATGTCCCAAGGCTCCCGTCCCGACCGCGTCGCCGAGCAGATTCGAAGCGAGCTCGCCTCGCTCCTGGCGCGCGAGGTGCACGACCCGGGCATCGGGTTCGTCACGCTGACCCGGGTGCAGATTAGCCCCGATCTCCAGTCGGCTCGCGTCTTCTACACCGCGCTCGGAGACGGCGCCGCGCGGAGAAACAGCGCGCGCGCGCTCGAACGCGCCGCACCGTTTCTCCGCCGCCAGATCGGATCGCGACTCCGGCTGAAGCGCGTCCCCGAGCTCAAGTTCCTGTACGACGAATCGATCGCCGGACAGGATCGCATCGAGCAGCTCCTGAACGAGATTCGGAGCAGCGCCGGCGGCCCGAGCGAGCTCGACAGCCTTGAGCCCGCGTCGCGCACGAATGTGCGCGACGCGAGTGACCGGGAGTGGGTCACCGGGAACGCTGAAAAGGTGACCACAGAGCCGGCAAGCGGCAGCCCCAGCCCAGAAGCGGCAGGATTGGGGCTCCGCGAGGACAATGACAGGCCCCGCGAGCCCTGAGCATGACCACGAAAAACCCCACCCCGCCCGAGCTCCTCCAGATCGCCGACGCGATCCGGCCTCGGCGACGTTTCGTCTTGTCGTCGCATTCGAGGCCCGACGGCGACTCGATCGGCTCCCAGCTCGCCATGGCGTATGCGCTGCGCGCACTCCGCAAGGACGTCCGCGTTGTCAACAGCGACGCGGCGCCGGCGCCATTGATGGCGTTCCACGGCGTGCCCCAGATCGAGATCGCCGACCGCGTCGGAGGCGATGTCGACGCCGCGATCGTCATGGAGTGCGGCGATCTGGCGCGGACCGGCGTCGCAGGCCTCGATCGTTTCTTCGTCATCAACATCGACCATCATCCCGGCAACTCGAGGTACGGCCAGATCAACTGGTTCGACCCGACGGCGGCGGCTTGCGGCGAAATGGTGTTCGACCTCATCCGCGCGCTCGGCGTCGCCCTGTCGGTCGATATCGCCACGCACATCTACCTCGCGATTCTGACCGACACGGGGTCGTTCCACTACTCGAGCATCTCGCCGCGCACCTTCGACATCTGCCGCCAGACTCTCGAAGCGGGCGTCGACCCGGTGCTCGTCGCGCGCAGCGTCTACGACGCCAACAACCTGGGCCGGCTCAAGCTGTTCGGCGCGGTGCTGAGCGCGATGCAGCTCGACACGACCGGCCGGATTGCGATCGTGTACCTCGATCACGAGATGGCGCGCGAGGCGGGCGGCACCTACGAAGACACCGAAGGCCTCATCAATCTCCCGCTGACGGTGAAGGAAATTCAGGCGGTCGTCTTCTTCAAGCAGGTCGAAGGCGAGCAGTACCGGGTCAGCATGCGATCGAAAGGCGATACGGACATCAGCGCGATCGCCAAGGAGTTCGGCGGCGGCGGTCACAAGAATGCCGCCGGCTGCACGGTCACGGGCGGCATCGACGCGCTCCGGAAGCTCTTCATCGAGAAGATCGAGAACGCCATCCAGCGCGCCTCGAGTCCCGAAGTCCTCAAGTCGTGAATTCATCACGAAGGCACGAAGGACACGAAGACTCACGAATCTTTTTTGTACAAGGAATCCTTCGTGAACCCTTCGTGACCTTCGTGGCTTCGTGATAACGATCTGATTCCGCAATTCCATGGATGGTTTGCTCGTCATCGACAAACCCGCCGGCCCCACATCGCACGACGTCGTCGCATGCCTGCGGCGCGTGCTCGGCGAACCTCGCATAGGCCACACCGGCACGCTCGATCCCGCAGCCAGCGGTGTGCTTCCGCTCGTCCTGGGCCGCGCGACGCGGCTCGCCCGGTTTCTGAGCGCCAGCGACAAGAGCTACGAAGCGGTGATCCGCGTCGGCGTTGCGACAGACACGTACGACGGGGAAGGGACCCCTGTGGGGCCGGCGTACGGGGGACCGTGTCCGTCGCGCGAAGCGATCGAGGCGGCACTCGGCGCCTTCCGCGGCAGCTTTCTTCAGCAGCCGCCCGCCTACTCGGCGAAGAAGATCGCCGGCCGACGGAGCTACAAGATAGCGCGGGCAAAGGCGCGGGACGGCAGCGGGCGCGAAGGCGCGCGCGATTTACCCGATCCCGTCCGCGTCATGGTCCATCGTCTCGACCTCGTCGGCCTGGACGGCGACAGCTTGACGCTGCGCATCGACTGTTCCGCCGGGTTCTACGTGCGGGCGCTGGCGCACGACGTTGGTCAGCGGCTCGGGTCGGGCGCCCATCTTGCGGCTCTACGGCGGACCAGCAGCGGCGACTTCACGCTCGCCGACGCGCTGTCGTTCGAGGCGGCCGAACGGGACCACGACCTTACGCGTCGGGCGATCGTTCCGCTTGCGCAGATGCTGCCGCGGTGGTCGTCGGTGGTGCTGACCGACGAAGGGGCGCGTCGCGTGGCGCACGGCCGCGATGTGGGGCCCGACGACGTCACGGCAGGCGCCCTGCCCTATGGGCAGGCGGTGTTGCCCGCCGCGGCGCGAGAGGTTGTCAGGCTGCTGGATCAACAAGGTGAATTGATCGGGATCGCTCGGCTGGGTAAGTCGCCGGGGCTTTTGCATCCCTCAATAGTTCTGGTGTAACATGCTGAGCTTGTTCGACTAAGGGATTTTAGGGTATACGGCGTGTGCAACCTTGAGCCACGTGGAGCGCGAACGCGCGAGACGTCAGCGAGTGGGGACGGGGCCCCACGCGCACGGAGAGAAAGCGCTCTCGGTCCTGGACCGTTCGTGGAGGACCAGTAAGTGGCGTTGACCAAAGATCGCAAGACCGAGCTTATTGGCAGTTACAAAACGCACGAAGCCGACACGGGATCGCCGGAAGTTCAAGTCGCCATCCTGAGTGAACGCATCAATTACTTGACCGACCACTTCAAGGCGCACGCCAAAGACCATCACTCGCGGCGCGGTCTGTTGATGCTGGTCGGCCGCCGCCGGCGACTGCTCGATTACCTCAAAGCGAAGGACGCGCTGCGCTACGCGGACCTGATCAAACGTTTGAACATCCGCAAGTAGCGCGTCTGGAATTCGCAGAGGCAGGAACTTGGAACGTTGAAAGTCGAAAGATAGAAGGACGCCGCGCTCTCGAACTTGCCGCCTTCGACGGTCTTCTTCTTCATCTTCTTCTTCCTTATTCCTTTTAACTTCTTCCCCCCGAGAACCTTGAGAACCTCGAGAACCTCCTTATGACTAGCCGCGAACTTTCTTTCAGCAACAAGACGCTGCGTTTCGAAACCGGCAAGCTGGCCAAGCAGGCCGGCGGATCGGTCATCGTTCGCTACGGCGACTCGGTCGTGATCGTCACGGCCTGCCGATCGGCGAATGCACGCGAGGGCATCGACTTTCTGCCGTTGACGGTCGACTATCGCGAATACACCTACGCCTCGGGCCGCATCCCGGGCGGCTTCTTCAAACGGGAAGGGAAGCCGGCCGAAAAGGAAGTGCTGACGAGCCGCTGTATCGACCGGCCGATCCGGCCGCTCTTCCCGTCGGGCTGGCACTACGAGACGCAGATCATCGCGCTCGTGCTCTCGGCCGACTCCGAAAACGACACAGACGTCCTGGCCATCACCGGCGCGTCGGCGGCCCTCGCGCTGTCGGAGATTCCGCTCGAGAAGACGGTAGCCGGCGTGCGCGTCGGCCTGCTCGACGGGCAGTACGTGATCAACCCGACCTTCGAGCAGCGCAAGCGGAGTAAGCTCGATCTGG
>QHWL01000398.1 GCA_003222555.1 Acidobacteriota bacterium
TGGTCTTCGTAATCCCCTCAGGGTGCTTGCTGCCTTCGGTGACGGAGCAAAAATAGCCCGTCCCCTGCGAGATGTCAAACCACCGTAGGTGCAGCGAGCGACATCGATCTTGACAGGCGCGATCTTCCAGTGCCAGCGTTACGGCACGTGTTGGAGTGAGGTTACGATGACAAGGCTTGCGATGTCCGCGGCGTTGGTCATAGCCGCCGGATTGAGCGTAAGGTCCGTCGTGACTTCGTGAGAATGCGGTCAGCGCAGCCCGAGCATGGAGAGAACGCGTCCGCGGCCGCGTGTTTTTTCGGGCTTCTCGAACTCTCCCGCCGTCCCGGTCGCGACGCTGCGCGAGTCGGTTCCTCCCGGCGCTACCGGTTCGATGACGGTGAGATTGCGCTGCGTGGGCGACGAGGCAGTCGCCGCGCACAGATCGAAATCGCGACAGACCTCGAGCACGATGTCGCTGCTGACCGGCTTCTTCGACAGCGCAAAGCCGCTCACGAGGGCGTTGTCGCAGATCACACTGATCGTTCGCGGAATGCCGCGAGAGTGCTCGTGTACGATCGTCACCGCCTCCCGCGTGAAGAGCCGCGTCGTGTCGCCTCCGGCCGTCCTGATCCGAGAGCTGATATATCCGGCAGTCTCCTGCAGGGTGAGGGGCCCGACCTGGCATCGCAGCGCCACGCGCTGCTTCAACTGTCGCAGCTCGGGGTCGTTCAAGCGTGCCGTCAACTCAGGCTGCCCCGCCAGCGCGAGCGGCAAGAGCTTCTCGGTCGGCGTCTCAATGTTGGTCAGCAGCCGCAGCTCCTCGAGCAACTCGTAGCTGAGACTTTGAGCCTCGTCGACCACGAGCGCGGTGATTTCTCCGCGCGCGCGGCGCTCGCGCAGTACCGCCTCCAGCGCCTCGAGCAGGGTCGCCTTCGACTGTTTCGCGCTTGTTCCGAGGTCAAACAGAGCCGCGAGCGTCTCGACGAATTCGGCCCGCGTCAGGGTCGGGTTGCTCAGAAACAGAGTCCTGACGCTGCGGCAGCGTTCCGATTGGAGCGCCGCCTGCAGCAGCGTCGTCTTCCCGGTCCCGGCGTCGCCGACAAGCACGGTAACGGCTTTGGCGGACGATAGGCCGTATTCGAGCACGCTGAGCGCCTCACGGTGCTGTTCCGTGAAAAAAAGGTACTTCGGATTGGAAGTCAGCTCGAACGGCGGTTCGCGAAGACCGTAGTAGTTCAGGTACATGGGTGGATTGGCTACTCCCCGGTGACCGAGATGAGAATGCGTTTACGGAACCTGACTGGCGTCCCGTCCTTCGTCGCCGGCCGGTACTTCCAACCGCGACTGGCATTGAGGAGCAATGCGTCGTAGCTCGGATGCGTGGACTGTCGGATCTCGGAGGCTTGAACGGTGCCGGTTTCGTCGACGAGGACGTCCAGGAGTCCTGTCGGCCGGGCCAGGCGCATTATGCCCCGGAGCGCCGACGGCAAACTCGGCAGCGTCTGATCGATGACCACCGGAGGGACGACACCTTCGTCACCGGTGGTGTAGATCGCCACCGCGACCGGGGCTTCGGCGCGCGGCCGGGAATCGGCCTCCCGTGGCGTGGCGACCGGAGCGGCCGGTTGAGGAGGCGCCTCGGCCGGCGCGGGCGCCGCTCGACGGCCCAATTCGATGAATCCATCGACCAGCACGCTCAGGTCGGCCAGGCCTTCGTCCCACGCGCCCGCTTCCTGCGCGGCCGCGAGCATCTTGCGGGTCTGAATCAGATGAGGCTCGCCTTTGGGAAAGTTCTTTTCGTCGAGCGCGGACCGCGCCGTTCGGTATTCCGCGCGAATGAGGCTGGGCAGCAGGCGTTTCCGCACCGCCAGGAACATGGCCTCGATGCGCGGCGAGGCGTCGTCGAGCCGGGCGAGCGGCTGCGATCGCATGAATTCCTCCGCCGACGTTTCGGCTTCCGCCGTCCGGCCCAGGGCGAACAGGCAGAACACGCGGTACTGCTCGACCTGTCGCGCGACGTCGGGCGATGCCTGTTCAACACGGGTCAGCGTGGCAAGCGCATCTTCGTAAGCGGCCGCCGCGTACTGATCTTTTGCGTTGCTGAGCAGATCCTGGGCGGTGACCGCGGTCGTCGCCGCCGACAGAACGAATCCGAATGCGACGATAGTGTGCATGAGTCCTCTCGACTGTGGGTCCGTGGGCGGTTCGGTTGACTATTTGCTGAAATCGGCCGCGACGCGGTTCGGCCCCTTGGCGTTCACGACGACGCTTTCTCGCCGCTCCCCGAGTTGTGGGTGGCGGAACAGAACCTGGTGTGTGCCGATCGCCACCGCGAGGTTGGAGATCGGCGTCTGGCCAACGCTCGTTCCATCGACCCAGACATCGGCCCACGGCCGGGCGTTGGCGCTCAACATGGCCCGCGGCGGCTCGACTCGAACCGACGTCACTTTCCCGGGCGTGACGTCGATCTTTCGCGTCTCCTCGTATTCGAGCGTACGGTTCACCAGAAGGACCTCGTGACGGCCGGCGGCGAGCATCACTTTCGACGCGCCGCCAGATCCAATCACATCCGTTCCTTCCATGATCTGCACGTCGAAGGGAGCGGACACGGCAAGCCATCCGGCAAACGGAGCGACGACCTTTGGCAGCGAAAATACAACAGAGGTGGTGGCGCCGGCTTCCACCGTCACGGTTCGTTCGGCCGAGCCGGTCTCACTGGTCACGGTCACCTTGTGCTGCGCGGCCGTCAATTCGACCGCCGTCACGGGCGAGATACCTACCGGACGGCCGTCGATGCTGACGTGCGCGCCGGCCGGGTCGGTGACGACCGACATGCGGCCGGCGACCACCACCGGCTCCGGCGCCTTCATCTCGAAGTACTGGGCGACCTCGGCGCCAGCGGCCACGGTGAGCGGGACCATGCGCTCATCCAGACCGCTGCGCACCACCATCGTGTGAGCGCCCGGCTTCATCAGCAGCACAATCGGCGTCGTACCCCGGAGCTGTCCATCGATCAGCACCTGAGCGGCGGGCGGCCGAGTCTCGA
>QHWL01000399.1 GCA_003222555.1 Acidobacteriota bacterium
AGCGACCAACCAAACGACTCAGCGAGCGTCCCGCGAGGTTCAGCCAGACCCGCGCAAAATTCAGCCAGTGCCCTCTGACCGGGCCGGTCGGCTCGGCCTCGCGGCCACTGAGGTCTCGCGCCTGATCTTTCGAACCATTGAGGTCGACGCGGGCCGGGTGGGAACCAGAAGGCTGAGGTGCACGTGGCCTTGATTGCATTTGTGTCGTTCGGCTGCTAACGTCGTGCCACGTCAGCTATTTCGCGATTTCAGCGGAGTTTCCGCCGCCGGGCAGAAATGAGCGTTCTAGCGAAGCAAAATGTTTCCTCCCAGGGAGA
>QHWL01000369.1 GCA_003222555.1 Acidobacteriota bacterium
ATTATTCGCGTGTTGAAGGAGGTAGGGACTGCGCTCGCGCGCGAGGCGGTTCATTATACGCGCACGATCATGGCGGTCACATCGTCGCGCTGGACGGTGCCTTCGCTGAACTGCCGAACCGTGGCGAGCAGACAGTCGAGAAGCGCCGCCGGATCCAGGTGCCGGTTGGCGCTGATGCAGGAAACAATCCGATCGTCGCCGAATTCTTCACCGTGCACGTCGATGGCTTCGCTGACGCCGTCGCTGAAGACGACCAGCACGTCGCCGGAATCGAGCTGGAGTGTCTCCTCCTCGTATTGCGCGTGCGGAAAGAGTCCGAGCACGAGCCCGCCTGCTCGAGCCGCCGGACACCGCCGCGCGTGAAAAGCATCGGCGGATTATGGCCGGCGTTGGAGTACGTCAATCGACCGCCCTGTGAGAGGACACCGTACGCCATCGTGGCGAAGCGGTTTTGCACCGCGCGCCGGATGAGCGCCCGGTTCACGCGCGCCAACGTGGCCGCGGGACCTCCTTCCGTCGAGGCGTGCGCCGTGAACAGGCCCTGGAGCGCCGCCGTCAGCAGCGCCGCGGGCGGCCCTTTGCCGGCCACGTCGCCCAGCGCGAAGCCGAAATCGCCGCTCGGCAGCTCGAGGTACTCGAAAAAGTCGCCGCCGATCGACCGGCACGGGACCGACGCGCCGACCACCTCGACACCCTTACCGACGTACCGGGCGTCTGGCAGCAGTCCCTGCTGAATCTCGGCCGCGATCCGGAGCTCCTGTTCGAGCCGCCCCTTCTCGAGCGTCTCACGATACAACCGCGCGTTCTCGATCGCGACTGCCGCCTCCGTGGCGAGCGTGTCGACTCCGGTCCGCGTCGTCGGCGACAGCAGCGTGCCCTTTTCGCGGCTGTCCAGATACAGAACGCCGATCCGTTTCTGTTCGGGCGCCGCGCCCGGCTCGTGCAGGTACCGGACGAGCCGCAAGGGCGCACAGAGCACGTGTCGGATGCCGAGCGCGACCGTGCCCATGTGAGCGTTCGCCAGATGGCCGTCGAGCAGGTCGCTCACGATCCGCGTCTCGCCGGTTGCGAACACGCGTTCGGGGATCTTGTGGCTCGTGTCGAAGGTCTTTCCTGGCAACGTCACCTGCCCCCGGGCACGCGCCAGCGTGAAGTGGAGTGCGCCATCCGTGTCGGCCAACATGATGAACGCGCGCTCGGCGCCGGTGACCTCGATCGCCGCGTCCAGGAAGCACGTGCCCCGATCCGAGCGCGCGAAGGCCTTCGAGCAGCGCCGCCATCTGCCGCAGCGTTTCGACTGCCGACACGGGCCCCCGGCTGGTGCTGCTGACCGACGATCCGGCTTCCTCGACGAGAAACACCAGCTCGGCTCCGCCGCTCCGGCCCAACCGGATGCGATCGCCGTGGGCCAACGCCCGCTCCGTCACGCCATCGCCGTTCACGAAGGTGCCGTAGCGTGAGCTGCGATCCCGGACGAGGTAACCGTCACCGTGGCGGACGATCTCGGCGTGGTCGCGCGAGACATCGCTGCTGACCACACGAAGATCGCTCTCAGTGCGGCGGCCGATCGCGAAGACCGGCTTCTCGACCAGGACCACCCGCCGGCCGAGGGTATCGGTGACCTCGAGTCGTGCGTCCGCCACGTTAGACCGCTGCCGACGAGAAGCTGCGCACGGCATCCGATTCGGCGCTGAAGGTTTCGAACACCGTCACAAGTTTCGTGATGACGAGCAGATCGTGGATGCGCTTGGTCAAGTTCAGCAGCTTCAGGGTTCCACCCTGCCGGCTGACCGTCGCGAACGTGCTCACGACCTCACCAATCCCCGCGCTGTCGATGTAAGGCACCTCGCCCAGATTGAGGAGGAAGTGCTTGCGTCCTTGGTGCAACAAGCTGTGAACCTTGTCTTTGAGCAGCGTATCGCCATCGCCGAGCGTCAGTTTGCCCTTCAAATCCAGAATCGTCACGCTTCCCGCCGTTCGTTCCTCGATCTGCATCTCAATCCTCCGATTCGTGTGACCTCGGGTTACGCCGGCTTCGCCGTCAGCACGCCAATCTGCACCAGCATACGCTTGCTCGATCGCCGCGCGGCCGCTCATCGTGCCGGCCCACGGGCTCTCGGCGACGCCGCTCCCGGCGCGATCGGACGCCAGTGCCGCCCATCATGCCGTGCCAAAGCGCTTCCCGCGGGGACGAATTATACTCGCGCGGGGGCCCTTGACACTCGTTCCTCCACCCCTCCGCTCGGCCGGTGAGACCGACGGGAAGATGCAGGCGTCATTGGCCGCACTTGAAGTGTAGAATCGCCGCGGAGGCCCTCATGTCCAACCCTGCGTCGCTCGCCGGAAAACGGGTGGCGATCCTCGTCGAAGAAGAGTTTGAAGACCGCGAGCTTACCGGACCGCTCGAAACGTTGCGCTCGGCCGGCGTGGCGGTCACGATTGTAGGCCCGACGGCCGGAACGGAGTTTCGCGGCAAGCGCGGCCAGGCGGTCGTCACCGCGGAGATGACTGCGGGAGCGGCGCGCATGACGGACTTCGACGCGCTCGTGATCCCCGGCGGCCACGCCCCCGAGAAGATGCGGATGCGGCACGCGATGGTCGATCTGGTTCGTGACGCGATGGACACGGTCAAGCCGGTCGCCGCCATCTGTCACGGCCCGCAGCTGCTCATCTCGGCCGACGCGGTTCGCGGCCGCACCCTGACCTGCTGGCCCTCGATCGCCATCGACGTGAAGAACGCCGGCGGCCTTTACGTCGACAAGCCTGTGGTCGAGGACGGTAACCTCATCACTTCGCGCAAGCCCGACGATGTGCCCGCTTTCAGCGAGGCGATTATCCGGGCGCTGTCCCGCGTGCAGGTGTCGTAACTACGTGGTTATCACGAGGTGCCCACGAAGACCACGAAGCGTTCTTGTACAAAATCATTCCTCGTGACCTTCGTGATTCTTCGTGGCTTCGTGATAAATCGCTTCACACCGAGGTTCGTGGCGTCGGAGCTGCCGGCACGTCTTCCGGACGTCCGCGCAGCAATCGCGCGTATGCAGCGGTAAACTCGACGCCGTACAGCAGGATCACCGCTTGAATGTACACCCACAACAGGAACACCACCACTGCGGCGATCGAGCCGTTGACCACGGTGAACCGCGTCATATCGCGCACGTACCATGAGAAGGCTTCGAGCGCGCCCTTCCACAGCACTCCCGTAACCAACGCCCCGACCCACACGTCGCGAAACCGCACCTGCGCGTTCGGCACGAAGTAGTACACCAGCCCTACCACCAGGACGAAGAGCACCGTCGTCGCGTAGCGGACGGTAAAGCTCCGGAGAATCATCAGTCCCGGAAATCCCTCGAGCACTTCGGCGAACCAGCTCTGCCCCGCAAGCTGCGACGCGCTCACGAGCAGCAGGCCGACGAGAAGGATCGTGCCGGCAACGACAAGCATGAGAAACGAAACCAGCTTGTGCTTCCAGAAGCTCTGCTGCTTCTCGACGCCCCAACCGTAGTTGACGGCCGTGCTGATGGCGCCGAAGAAGCCGAGAGAGCCCCACACGAGCGCGACAGTCCCGGTGAGGCCGAGCGAAAATCCGCTGGTGCGAAACTCGTCGAGTTGTTTCGTGATGAAGTCGAACTGCGTCGGAAAATATCGAAGGACGAATGTGAGAACGGCGTTGCGATCGGCCACGTCAGCAGTCGCGCGTCCGAGTAGCGCGAAGGAGAGCAGAAAGAATGGAAACAGAGAGAGAAGGGCGTAGTACGCGATCGACGCCGCGTAGGTGAGGTTGTCGCTGTCGTAGAATCCGAGAAAACCGCGCCATGCCGACAGGCCAGTCAGCACTGCGATCGCCCGGGCGCGCCGGCCGACCGCGCTGAGCGCCTTGGCCCCGTTCACGGGGCCATTATGTCAGGCCGTCGGCGTCGACTCCACCCACGCGCGGTGTACTTCGGTGAGCAAATACGCCGGGACGCCGGCACCAAGCCAGAGTTTCAGCCCGCCGAGCGCCAGCCGTCTGAGCGGCGGCGTCGTGAGAATCACGTACGCCGCCGCCAGGCCAGCCGACGCGAGGAGCACATGGCCACCGTTCGCGCCGTGCCGGTCGTCATTCGGCTCAGCTCCTGCGCGGCCCACCGGTCGAGCTCGACGTGCCGCTCGAGCTCGAGCCGCCAGAGCGGCTGCCGCCTGGCGAATGGCTGCCGCCCGCCTGCTCCGAGGCGCTCCCACGCGTTTGTTCGCTGCCGCGCGAGGATCCGCCGCTACCGTAGCTCGACGCGCCCGAAGGCGATCCGGTCGACGAGCCAGGGGTCGAACCGCCCGACGACCAATCCGCGGCGGCGCTGGTCGCATCTTTCACGTAGCGCTGCGCTTCGTCAGCGCCCTTCGCAAGGACATCCCGCGTCTTGTCGTACACCTCTTTGCCCCGATCGGCCCAGCTGCTGGCGACTTCTGTGGCACGCTGGTACTGATCCGACGCCGCGGTGGCGAGATTGCCGGCCTGTTCGGAAATCTGGTTGCGAAGCTCCGATCCGGCTTTCGGGGCGAAGAGCATGCCCAGACCTGCGCCGAGCACCGTGCCAGTGAGAAGTCCCATCACAAAGCTGCCGCCCCCGCCACCTTCGTTGTCGAGACGATCGTATCCGTCGTCCATGACCCCTCCTGTTGAACCGAGTCACATCACCCTGTCTGCGCCGTCGGCCGGCGGTTTGGGCCGCGAGCCGAAGTGCAGCATCCCTTCGATCACGACGCGCAGCCCTCGCGCGAGGCCGATGATTTGGCTCGTCTTCGCCCGCACGTTCGACCGCACGCGATCCGCCGTGTCATCGACGCGGTCCATCGTGCTTCGGATGGCGTGGTCGACACGATCGGTCTCTTCCTTCACCTTCGTTCACGTCATCGAGGATCGCGTTTACACGCGCCATGGTGGGCGCCACCCGCTGTTGGAAGCCGACGACGAGACCCGTTGCCCGCCGGTAGAGCACGAAGGCCGCGATGCCGAGGCCGACGAGCACAAGCGCCTCGAGCAGGCTGACGGCGGCCATGATGCCGAGCAACAGATTGGTCGTAGCGAGGTTGGCTTCCATGGTGTTCGCCTCAGAACGGAGACGTCTGGCGGATTCCCGAATACGGCAGCGACGGACCGCCATCGCCAAGCGCGTCGTTCAACAGCCTCCAGCCCTCGCTTGCCGCAGCGGCCGCCCTGTGCACCGTGCTGCGGAAACTGTTGAGCTCGCGCGTCACGTCATCGAGCGCCGGCTCGATCTGCCGCCGCAGCGCGCGGCCATGGTCGGTGAAAAGCAGGTACCCGGCGATTCCACCGAGGACTGCACCAGCCACCACTGCCGCCATTACCACTCGCGAGTTCTCGTTCACGCGCACCTCCTTCGCGAAAAGCAGGAGTCGTTAACCGCTCGCTGCCGGAAGACTCCCGGAGAGTTGTTCGTCTCGGGTGTTCAAGTTGTATGCCACGACGCCCTCGCTCGAGAAGCCGTCGTGCGAGCCATCTCCAGACCTCGAGCGCTACCTCGACGTCGGGATTCAAGACGCCTAGCCCTGTAAGTAAATTGTCGCGAGCGAACCCTTTGGTGCTTAGGCGGGCGCGACCGGCGCTGACGAGCCGGCGGGCGGACGCGAGGTTTTGCCGGCGTCCCGGATGTCGTGCTTCTTCATCTTGCTGTAGAGGGTCGGCCGGTAGAGTC
>QHWL01000370.1 GCA_003222555.1 Acidobacteriota bacterium
CCTGCGCCCAGGCGGCGGACGCCGTCAGGAGAAGGATCAAAGTGCCACGCGAACAGCAGGTCAGCCACATCTTCATGATGTGAACTCCTCGAGCCTCTTGGTAAATCTCCGATCGCGCGGCCCTAAATTGCCCGCGCTCCCGTTGCCTTGGGCGAACACTTCCGGCACGCGCCACGTCAACACGCGCGACGAGCCGGTCGTGAGCACTGCCAGCCCCGCGGCACCCACGATCCAACGCCAGTGATTGGAAGCCATACGGTCACCTCACAGAGAGTCCGGCTGCGGTGCATCCGGACGCGGGTTAGCAGAACGACGGGATCCCGGAAGGTCTTCCCGTTTTCAGAAGGCCCCTTATACCACTCTGGGCCTGAAGGGCAGAGCCAGAAGTCGGTTTGCCGCCGCTAATCGCCCGAATTCGCCGCCTGAGACGTGAGATTAGTCGCAAATCGTAGGCATTGTCCGTCGATCCGGTCATGGACACTACGGGCACCAAAACAGACGGCGCAGCGTCGTTTTGGTGAAGGACAAGTCGACACCTTCCACGTCGCGACGGCATGCGCATCGAGAAGCACGCGATAGGCGCTCGCGCGTGGCGCGTTCCCGATGTCCGTCGCGCAGCATTGATGAGGTTTGACCGGGCTTCGTCACCTTGACAATGGCGCTCGGGACGTTCAAGCTCCGATTCACATTTTCTACCGCGCCGCGACGACGACCGGAGCCGCGGGAATTTCGGATCACTAACGACGTTCAATCGCTTTCTGGGGAGGAGAGACGATGGGTTCACGAAGAACGTCCTCACTCGGCCTCGGGCTGGCCCTGTCGGCGGTCGTCGCGATCGGCGGCACCGCGTTGGCCCAGACCGGCCAGAGCTTCGGCGAGATCGTGGGTAAGGCGACCGACGACCAGAGCGCCGTGCTGCCGGGCGTCACTGTGACGTTGTCGGGGCCGAGCGTCATGGGCATTCAGACCGCCGTCACCAACGGGCGCGGCCTGTACCGGTTTCCCGGGGTGGCATCGGGCACATATCAGCTCGCGTTCGAGCTGGCGGGGTTCGCGAAGTTGACGCGCGAGGGCATCGTGGTGCCGGTGCGTCAGACGGTCACCGTCGACGCGCAGATGAAGCTCGCGTCGCTCGAGGAAACCGTCACGGTCACGGGCGAATCGCCGGTCGTCGACGTGCAGAATGCGAAGGTCGGCGCGCGACTGGATCAGTCGACGCTGCAGAATATCCCGACATCGCGGTCGATTTTTGGATCCGCGACCGTGCTGCCCGGCATGGTCATGGCGAGACAGGATCCAGGCGGCATCAACGCCGCGACATCCACCCAAATGGTGGCCCACGGATCGAGCAACTACAACCTCAACTACTTCGGCGTCGCGGCCGACACACCGCAGGACTACGGGAAGATGTACTACATGGATTTCAACGCCGCGGAAGAAATCTCGGTCGACACCGCGGCGATGGGTGCCGAGATCGGCGGGGGCGGCGGTGCGAACATCAACATCATCCCCAAGTCGGGTGGCAACACGCCCAGGGGCAACCTGTACTACGGCTACACCGGCAAGAGCGTGGCGACCGACAACGTCGACGACAACCTGCGAGCGCAGGGTATCACCGCGGGGACGCAGCTCCTGCGCTTGAACGACGTCAACGCGGACGCGGGCGGCCCATTCGTGAAGGACAAGCTTTGGTGGTTCGGTTCGTTCCGCAACTACACCACGTTCGAGCAGGTAATCGCGTTCCCAAAGGACTTCCAGTCGAACCTGCGGAACTACACCACTCGCGTGAAATACCAAGTGACGCCGGCGACCAATCTGTCTGGCTTCTGGACGTTCAACCGCAAGTCTCAGCCCAACCGGCAGGCCGATGCGACGCAGCCCGATCCGACCAACACGCTGAACCAACAGTCACCGAAGAATCTCTTCAACCTCAACTGGACCTCGGCGCCATCGCCGAACACGTTCCTGGAGGTGTCGTCGAGCTACTTCCACATGCACTGGCCGACAACCTATTCCGACGAATTCTTCGCGCAGCCGGAGGGCAGCTGCCTCGCGTTCGCGTGCGCTGGTAACGTCAAGTCGCCAGCTCTTCAGAACCTGACGACCGGCGTGTTCGCGGGGGCCGCCCCTCAAGGTGAAAACCTCCGTGACGCGTATCGGTACCAGACCAACATCGGCCTGACGCGCTATCAGGATGGAGTGCTCGGCGCCAGCCACCAGATCAAGATGGGGTTCGAAAACTGGTACGGGTGGGGCCAGGAAGTGTTCGACGTGTTCGGGGACACGCGGTTTCAATTCCGCAACGACGCCAACGGTGTGCCCCAGCCGTCCCAGATTACGGCGTACAACACCCCGCTCGTGCAGAAGACGCACATTCGGAACTTCGCGGCGTTCGTCCAGGATCGCGTCTCGTACCCCCGCGTGAGCTTCAACCTCGGCGTCCGATGGTCCTTCTACGACGGATACCTTCCTGAGCAGACGGGTGGCGGCGGCCGCTGGTTCTCCGTGAAGACTTACCCGCAGCTCGACGCGGGTTACAACTGGAACTCGTTCGCCCCGCGCACCAGCATCGTGTTTAAGCTCACCGAGGACGGCAGAAACGTGGCCAAGGCCAGCTACAGCCGGTATTACGACGTCATGTACACCACCGAGTTCGCCGACGTCATCAACCCGAATGTCATTCGCGGAGGGAAGACGACAGCGTTCGGCGTGGCAACATACAGATGGCTCGGCGATCTGAATGGGAACGGTGTGCTCGACGACAACGAATACGATCACAACCCGATCAGCACGTTCGCACCGAGACTGAACACCATCGATTCCAACTTACGGGATCCGAAGACCGATGAGATAACCTTCGGGTACGAGCGGGAGCTCGCGAACAACGTCGGCTTCAACGCGTTGTGGGTCCAGCGCTGGTTCAACGATCTGACGCTCGACTCGAACGTGGGGATCCCCACGTCCGCGTACCTCCCGCACGTGTTCACCGATCCCGGCCCGGACAACTTGATCAACACCGGGGACGATCGGCGGGTCACCTTTTACGACGTGAGCCCCGAGTATCTGGGCAAGGACGCTTTCTTGCACACGAATTTCCCCGGCACACAGCGGTACAAGGGACTGGAACTGACGCTCGCCAGGCGGATGTCGAACCGCTGGCAGCTCATGGGGTCCTACGTGTGGTCGCGGCTGGACGGCGACTTCATTCTCGATTGGACGAACCCGAACAACCTGGTGGATACCGTCAGGACAGGCCGGGCTCCGACCTCGACCGCAGGGGCGTCCGCCACCACTGGGAGCGGGACGGCCAACGATCAACCGCACGCCTTCAAGCTGCTTGGCAGCTACACAGCGCCGTGGGGCATCAATCTCGGCGCAAACTTGCAGGTGCTGAGCGGACTGCCGCGGGATCGCACGCTGAGCGTGCCGCTCGCGCAAGGCTCGACGACGCTTCGCGTCGACCAACGCGGAACGTATCGGGCCGATGCGCTCAATCTGCTGTTGTCGCTCAAGGCCGATAAGACGTTCCGCTTCCACGACCACGCCCGGGTCTCCGCGTTCGTCGAGGTCCACAACGCGCTCAATTCGAATGGGGCCCAGGCGAACTTCGGTACGTTGACGCAGGCGTTTGTGTCGCAGGCCGTGTTCGACTCAAGAAGGTCCACCACGTCGTACTTCGGCCGCACGCAGGAGATCGTCGCGCCTCGCTTGGCGAAGCTGGGGCTGAAGTTCGAGTTCTAGGCTGGCAGACGCTGGCCTCAGGCTCGACGTGCCGTCCATGACGTAGACTCCCGCCGGTGCATCTGCCGGCGACGCCGCGGACGCGAGGGCGTTCGTGATGGGCCGTGGTCGCTACCGCGCGACGCGGTTGCCCGATGTCGCCGCCGGACGCTCGACGGTCGCGTCGTACAACGAGTTGAACAGCAGCTTGAACGTCGCCCACGTCTGCGCGCGGTACGACCGCGGTCTTCCCGTTCAGCCTCTCCGCGCCAAGCAGCCACCCGCTCAACAGCGGCGATCCGGACGTGGAGTAGGTGACGATGCGGCGCGCGTTGCCTGACACCTCGAACGCGGGACTCTGCTCGAACCAGGCGATCGATTCGGCCTCCGATCCGTACGCGATCGGGCTCGTGACGTCGACCCTGGTCCGCACGATCGATCCCGGCGCGTAGAACGCGGCCGAATCCGGCCCGATCGCTCCGCCACCGCCGCCTTCCCCGCTGCCGGCGAGACCTTCGAGGTCGTTCTTTACCGGCAGCTTGAACTGCTGGATCGGCCACATCGACGCCGAATCGAGCGCGACGAGGGTCCCGCCCGCTTCGACGAATGCCCTCAGCGCCGCCGCGCCATCGTCGCCGAGGCCGCCGACGTATTCCGGCGGCATGGATCCCGCCACAAACCCGTTCGTGATCGAGCGCGCGGCTTGTTGCGGCAGGACGACCACGTCGAACTTCGCGCGCAGGTTACCGGCCTTGACGTCCTTGTTCTCGAGCGATGTGTAGTCGATGCTCCACTGCTCGAAAATCCAGCGCGTCCAGCCTTCGTCCATCGACGCGACGTACGACCTGTACAGGCCCACGCGCGGCTGACGGACGACCGCGCCCGGCGGTACCGCGTCCGTGATCGCGACCGCATCGATCGGCAACTCCTTGGCAATCGTGGTCAGCGTCTCTGCAACGTTCCGCTGATTCGCGACCGGCACGACGATGGCGCCGGCGGCGAACGCTTTGCCGCCGGCGGTGAACGGCGCGCCCGCCCACTCGGCCCGCAGTCCGGCTTTCGTCAGACGATTGAGCGCCATGAGCCCAGCGTTGTCGTGCGCGAAAGCGAAGGCCCTCGTGTTGCGCGCGGCGCCGACCGTACCTGCCGGCGCAGTGATTGGCGTTTTCAGCAGCTCGAGATCCGCCTGAAACGGCTGCCGCACGTGCACGACGTCGACCCCCATCAGCAACGGCATCGTGTACGCGGTCACGTCGTACGGCCGTTGCGGCGGACCACCCGGGTACTGCCGCAGATCCGGATAGTGCTGCACCTCGGTCAGGGTTTTCGCGAAGCCGCTGGCCGGCTGAGCCATCAGCATCACGTGCGTGCCGGCGGGGTACTGCCGGCCGTCGGCGGTAAAGGGCGCCTTGGCGCGATGGACCTCGACGTCGGCGAACTGCAGCGTCTCGAGCAGCTTGAACGTGCTCGCCGGATCCTTCTGCGCTGCCGGCACGACGATCGCGAACGGCTTGTCCTTCGCGGTGAGCGGATCGTTGCGGCCGATCGACTCCTGGTTGACGCGGTAGAAATTCGCGAGCCACCTGTCGCGGTACCTGCTCGCGTGATCGAGCAGTGCGTCGATGGCCGCATGCTCGTAGTCCATGATGTCGCGCAGGTGCCACGTGCCGCCGCGCCACGGCCGCGGCAGGTTCCACGCGACCTGCTTGGCGTCGTAGCCGATGCCGCGCCCGAGCTGATCGAAGCTCAGCGTGATCGGCGAGGCGAGCCGCACGCCAGCGGCTTCGGTGAGGAAGCGGATGCCGCCATGATAATTCACGTAGCCGCGCGCCGGCGTCCAGCCGTCGTACATCGCGTGGATGACCACGCCTTCCTTTCCTTGCCCCGTCAGCTCGGCGGCCATCGTCGATCCGAGCATGCTCATCTCGGAAATCAGAATCGGGTTGACGTTTGGGTCCCACGGATCGACGTACGGCGGGACGAACAACCGCGCGGCGTTCGATCCCATCTGGTGCAGGTCGTAGCTGATTTGGGGATGCCAGCGGTTCCAGACCTTCTCCACCGTCATCCGGCTTTCCGTCTGCGTGAACATGTACCAGTCGCGGTTGTCGTCGTGGCCTGTGTACTTGTGATAGAGGAACGGGATGCTGCCGCCTTCGTACGGCGTGCCGAGCGTCTTCTGGTTCCACTCCGCGACCATCTGCGTGCCGTCTGCCGTCCGGGTTGTGCGAGGGCATCATCAAGATGATGCAGTGGTCGAGGACGGCCCTCATGCGCGGCGTGTTCTCGGTCGCGAAGCGATAGAGCTGCTCTATCGCGACCTGCGTGGCGGCGACCTCGGTCGAATGGATGCTCATCTGGATCGCGACGATCGTCTTGCCTTCGGCCATCAGCCGCCTCGCCTCGTCGGCGCTCGTCCGTCGCGGGTCGTACAGCCGGTTGTTGATGTCACGGTAGTACTCCAGCTTCTTCATGTTCTCTGGCGACGTGATGATCGCGTTGAGCATCGGATGCCCCATCGTTGTCGGTCCGAGATCTTCGACCGTGATGCGATCGGACAGCGCGTCGATCGCTTTGACGTACAACGCGATCTGATCGTACGAGGCGAGCACGCCGTCGCTACCGACTTTGATCTTCAGGAAATCGGACGGGGTGGGGATCGCGGTCTGCCGCTGCGCGCGCGGCTCGCCGGCTAGAACGATGAGTCCGACGGTGATAAGACCCAGTACCGACCGCTTGACGCCCTTCAACATTCCAGGCCTCCGGTGCTGAATTCGACCTGCTAAACCGTCGATCGCTTCACGAGGGCAGCAGCTCAGCGACTTTTGGCACCTCCGTCCCAACGCGAGCGAGTAGACCTACTGCGCGGGTGAGACGACATTAGAGTTCGCGACGCCGACGGCGTGGCCCGCGAAGTGACCCTCGGTTTGACCGTCCGGATCCAGCTGGCCGGCCAGAGACGTTCTGAAGATTTGTCCAACCTCGCCCAGTTGGAACTGCGTTCCACCCAGGTCAAACGGCCGGGTCTCCGTGATGGTGTTGATGTTCACAACACTGAAGCTTCGCGTGTCATTATCGATGATGACCTGTTGCCGGAGTGTAGAGGTCTGGATCAGAAAGACTGGAATCGAAAGAGAAGGGTTGATAATACCCACCGACGGCGATAAGCACCACGGGCATGGCGTAAAGGAGATTCGTGTCACTCCTTCGCGAGTGATAACGACAAGCGGCCCGTTTGCGATCTCGCGCGTGGTCGTGGCCCGGGTGACAAATCCGAACTTCGCTGTGGTCCTATCGAACGGCGGGCCGTCGGTCATGAAGATGGCCTTCAGTCCCCTGATGAAGGAAAGGAAGCCGAATTGGTTCGAGCCGGGCAAGGTCGTGGTCGGCACGTCGACCATCTGGCCAACAAACTCCAGCATGACCTGCCCCGGTTCCATGTTGATGACTGCCGTGTCCGCGCCTTGCACCGCCACAACACGGCCCGGAATCGCGACCAGCCCCAGCACCACAACCGCGACAACGCTCAGCATTGGTTTCATCCTGCCCTCCTGATGGCGCGAAAAGGTACGACAGATTCGGCGAAAAGGAAAGCTGATCGGCCGCACAAGGCGGGAGATTGGCCCCCGCCTCGTCAGGTTCATCTTAAGGGGCAATCGTGGTTTGAAATGGTGTTGCCCGATACCAACCCGCGCGCGCCAAATCCGATCTGGACACCGTTCTGGGCCGCGTCACCCAGTCGTTTGCCTCGGGCACTCAATTGATGGAGCGCCCGGACGATAGCCGACATTAGAGGGTCTCAGGTTGACGGAAAACCCGTTCTTGGTCGCGGTAGGGATACGGCTTTCGCCGTACCCCCCGCACGGATCCGTACGAGCGGATTTCCCGCATACGGCTCTT
>QHWL01000371.1:0-6659 GCA_003222555.1 Acidobacteriota bacterium
CAGACCGAGTGCGATGACGACCTTTCGGACTTCATGCTTCGTGAATCGTCCCGTGGCGAAGTCCTGGAAACGCGCGCCGAACGAGCGGCGCGCACTCTGGGTCGAGGATCATGCTCTTGCCCATCGCACGCGCTCGCAGTGAGTGGCTACGCTGCACGTGCACTGGCGCCGAGCGTCAGTTTCCATTGCTGAAGGTCGCGCGCAGCTTCCCGCCAAGTCGGGAATTTGAATTCGAAACCGTGCTCAAGCAGCCTGGTTGGAACCACCCGGCGGCTCTTTAGAATGAGTTCAGTTTCTGTCCGCATGAACACAGCTCCGATCTCCAGCATCCACTTCGTCGCAGGCAGGCCGAATGAAGTGCCGCATGCGTCGCGAAGGATCTGCATGAACTCTGCATTCGGCAACGGATTCGGAGAGGCCACGTTCACCACTCCATCGATGTCCTCCCGCTCGATTAGCCAGCGAATGGCCGCGACGAAATCCTCATAATGAATCCAGGACATGAACTGCCGGCCATCGCCAGCCCTTCCGCCGAGGCCGCGTCGTACAAGACCCAAGAGCGTGTCGAACACGCCGCCCGGATCCGGACTCAGCGTCATCGCCGACCGAAGTGCGATCTTCCGAGTACGTTCGAGCATCACCTCGTCGAAGGCGCGTTCCCACTCACGGGCGACATTGATGCTGAATCGCCACGAACTGGGCGCGGTCGATTCCTGCCCGCCGAGGATCCCGGAACACTCGTCATTCGCATGGTCGTACGAGTGCGCATAGATCGTGGCCGTACTGGCTTGCAGCCAGAGGCGCGGCGGACGCGCCGCCCGTGCGATAGCTGCCCCGACAGCAAGGGTTGACAGTACTCGCGACTCGAGGATCTCCCGTCGATTCGCTGTCGTGTACCGGCAGTTGACGCTGCGGCCGGTCAGATTGACGACCACGTCACTGCCGTCGATCTCGTCTCGCCAGTCGCCGAGGGTGGCGCCGTCCCAGGCGAGCACCCGCCACGGTTGAACCTTCGGATTCCGGCTCAAGACGATCACGTTGTGGCCGTCAGCGTGGAATGCGCGCGCAAGAACGGTCCCGACTTGCCCCGATCCTCCCGGAATGACGACTTTCATCGCACCCTCCCCTCCGGCGGCGCTTGCGTTGCGGAATCAACCATGTTCTAATATTAATGAACATGTTCACTAAAAATGTCAAGCCGCGAAAACGCGGCAGGCCGCCGGGGCCGACGCCTCAAGGGGCGGCGGCCCGCGAGCATCTCTATGCCGTCGCCATGCGGCTGATCGCTGAACGTGGATACGAGGCGACGACTCTTCGAGACATTGCCAGGGAAGCGGGGGTCAGCGTCGGCCTGCTCTATCGCTATTTCCCCGGGAAACAGGCCGTGGTGATCGCCCTTTACGACCAACTTTCAACGGAGTACGCGCGCCAGGCCGCGGACATGCATCCGGGCAAATGGCGCGACCGGTTCGTCTTCGCCCTGAAGACCAGCCTGCACGTGCTCGAACCGCATCGCGTCGCGCTGCGCGCGCTCACCCCGGTTCTGGTCGGCGATCCCGACGAAGGCATCTTTGCGGCGACGACGGCGTTCTCCCGGCTCCGGGTGCAGCGGGTCTTTGAAGACGCCATCACGGGATCGACCGATGCACCGAAACAGCCGCTGGCCGAATCTCTCGGCCGGCTTCTCTACCTCGTCCATCTAGCTGTGCTTCTGTGGTGGCTGCTCGACAAGAGTCCGAGGCGCGGCGCGACGGCAGCTAACGCAGCAATTGCTGCCGTCTGCGGCGCTGGCGCTTCGCGTGCCGCCGGTCCGGCGGTTCGTGATCTCGGCGGACGAACTGCTTCGTGAAGCGCTCTTCGAGAATCCGGTCACGAGCTGAAATCAATGTTTCTTGCCACCCGTCCCACACAGGAAGCGATCGCCCGTTTCATCAGAAGCTCGCGAGGATTGGCGCTCTCGTACAGTCCCGTTGGAATCGTCAAGGCCAGGACGGTACGTCGGGACTTCGACGAGGAGGTCGTCACAATCGGACACGGCAAAGCGGATTTCGAGCGCGCACGATGCGCCCTCAAGGCCTGGCAACAGTTCGACATCGGGTGGGTGGAACTGTTTCCGGCTGACGCGTTGCCTGTGGCAGGAACCGTCGTGGCCGTTCTCATCCGCCATTTCGGGTTCTGGTCCTTGAATGGTTGCCGGGTCGTGTATGCCGTGGGCGATGGTGATCGGGACGCCAGGTTTGGCTTCGCGTACGGAACTCTCACCAATCATGCCGAANATCCTCAGACTGACGACGTGAAATACCGAATCCGTGCGGCATCGTGGCCACAGGTGATGCTGACGCACCTCGGTCAGCCGATAGTGCGCCTGCTTCAGGCCCGCTTTCGACGCGACTCGGCCACGGCGATGACTCGTGCGACGAGAGTAGGCAACTAACTGCGAGCCTGTGGGGAGGCCACCATGGCGACGAAGATTCAAATCAAAGGGTCAATTGTCGTGGCGCTGATTGCCGCCGCACTTGTCGGCCGGCCAGGATCGCCCCTTTGGCTCACCTTGGGTGTGATCGCGTTCGGCGGGTTCAACGTGTTCCTCGACGCGCCAGGGACTGTATGGATTCGGGCCCTTGCAATCGGCGGCACGCTTGCCTCGCTCGTGTTGCCCAACTGGTTCCTCGGACCTGTCGCCTTGATCGCGTGGCTAGTCTGGGTTCCCGCTTTCGCCGTCGCATGGGCCCTCGCGCCCGATCCGCCGCGCCACGACCCGGGCGAAGCCACGAGAGCGCGGATCGCGCTTGCGACTCTCATCGTGGCGGTGGCCATCGGCGCCATCGCGTACCGCGTAATCGTCTGGCACAACCTCCGCGGCGTTGTTCATTGGAATCCCTGCCGTGTTGGCGATCGTCGTGGTCTTTGGAGTTTCGCCAGATTCCGCGCCCGGAGTCGCATGCAAAGCGGTAACGATTGGCCTGCTGGTCTCCTTACTGTTCTTGTGGGAAGGCATGCTGTGTGTGCTGATGTCGGCGCCGCTCTTTTACGCAATCGCCATCGCGATTAGTTACCCCATGCGAAAGGCTCGGGACGCAAACGACAGCGGCATGATCACGTTGCGATCGTGTGTGATTCTGCTGGCGATCGTGCCAATGAGCCTCGAAGGCGTGACAGAATTCACGACTGTCAATCGTGAAGAGTCCGTGGCGGCATCACAGATCGTCGCTGCTTCATCCGACGCCGTGGAACGCGCACTCTTCGAGGCCCCACGCTTCGATCGTGTTCGTCCGCTCTACCTAAGCGCCGGCTTTCCGAGCCCCGTCGCGACTCGAATCGAGCACGACTCTGAAGAGACACGCTGGGTGATTCAGATGCGCGGCGGAGAAATGCTGCTGACTGGCATGGAGCCGCGCACAGGCGACCTCACCCTCAGGCTCGAAGAGGCGCGGCCTGGATTGGTGCGGTGGCGCGCCATTTCCGACACCAGCCACATGACGCACTTCCTGGTGTGGCGCGAAATCGTGGTGCAGTGGCAGGCAGTCGATGCGAGCACGACAAAGGTGACCTGGACGCTGCGGTACTTTCGCGGGCTCGACCCCGCTTGGTACTTCGGACCCATGGAACGATATGCTGCGCGATTAGCGGCCGGATATTTGATCGACTCGGTGGCCATACCGTGATCCGGGTCGATCCCTACCTCTTGGTCCGCGCGGCATCGCTGTACCTCACACTGACAGCGACGATTGGACTCTGGGTGTGGCGACGGCCGACCTCACGAGCCATTGCTGGCGCAGTGCTTGCCTGTTGCTGGAACGTACCAATCGTCTTGGCATTGGACATCGCGGCCACACACGAGGGCTGGTGGCAATTCGACGCGCGCGGTGGCCTTCTGATGGGCACGCCGGTAGATTTGTATCTTTCATGGATCTGCCTTTGGGGCGCGATTCCATCACTCGCATTTCCTTCACTGTCCATGTGGCGCGTGACCATGATCGCCCTGGCGGTCGACCTCGTCGCCATGCCTGCTGCCGCACCCGTGGTTCGGCTCGGACCGATGTGGCTTGTCGGTGAAGGCATCGGATTAACACTCGGGCTCCTGCCCGCGCAGCTCCTTGCCCGCTGGACTATGCGAGATCAACATCTCGAGCGCCGCGCTTTCCTGCAAGTCGTGAGCTTCACCGGACTGCTTCTGTTCGTACTGCCGACCATCGTGATCGAAGGCTCCGGCAGCAACTGGGTAAATCCCGCGACGCGTCCGCTGTGGCAAATAAGCCTTCTCGTTCAACTCCTGTCCCTGCCCGCTTTGATCGGACTGACGGCCGTGCAGGAATTCGTCACGCGAGGCGGTGGAACGCCGGTGCCTTTTGATGCGCCGCGGCGACTCGTGACGACAGGCGTCTATGCGTACGTCGGGAATCCGATGCAGCTGTCAGCGGTCGTACTCTTGGTTCTCTTGGGGCTCGTCGTATGGAATCCGTGGCTCGCTGCCGCCGGCGTCATGGCACATCTGTATTCAGCCGGACTCGCAGGATGGGATGAGGGTGAAGATCTCCGACTACGATTCGGAGACACTTGGACGGAGTACCGACGGGGTGTTCGACGATGGGTGCCGCGGCTGCGCCCTTGGCATCGACCGGATCATCCGCCGGCTCGTCTCTACGTTTCCACAAGCTGCAACATGTGCCGTGATGTTGCGAGATGGTTCGAACGTCGGGACGTGAGGCAGCTCGCGATCGTTCCTGCTGAAACGCATCCATCGCGGGCTCTACGACGGATCACGTATGAGCCGGCCGACGGAAGTCGGAGCGCCTCGGGGATCAGAGCCGTCGCTCGTGCGCTGGAGCACGTGCACCTCGGGTGGGCATTACTCGGATTTCTACTGCGGCTGCCGGTCGTGTGTTACCTCGCCCAGCTCTTGGCCGACGCCTCGGGCGCTGAACCCCGAACGATTTCGACCGAGACGTGTCTATCTGAGGGTAACCATCGGGGCTAAACTGACTCGTTCATGTGTGTCATTAGCGTCTCGCTCTGGCGGGAACATCGACTGGAGGAGACGTGTGAAGAGGCGCTCACGATTCAGACGCGCTTCTCCTCGTTCGAGGACTATTGGTCCCCGTTCTTCGAAGGACAGGGCCCGGCGGGCACGTATGTCGCGGCGCTTGCGCCGAGTGAGCGCGACGAGCTTCGTCTGCGATTGCGCCGGCGGCTCATTGGCGAAGGCGCGGATCGTCGGATCGTGCTGGGTGCTCGTGCGTTGGCCCGTACGGGGCATCGTACCTCTTGCGCTGCTTCCAGGTTGGCCGCTCTTCAGAACTCCACTTGGGTGGAGGAGGTTGTGACCGATTCGAGCGGTGGCGCCAGGAGGGGCGTCTCCGCAGGCGCGGCGGGTCGGCTGCGTTCATCCTGCCCGCTGTGCCCCGACCGCTCCCCTCCCCGCTCTCTCTCGAGGACATAGCCACCGTCGCGTGAAAGCCCGAGGCTCCCGACGAACGTGAAGAGCCCGCACGCGACCATGACGAACGCCGGGGCAGTCGAGAGTCCCGTGCTCCGAATGAGGCTGGTAGCCACGAGCGGTGCCGTCCCGCTGAAAATGGTGAATGCCACGTTGAAGCCAAGGGCGACGCCGCTGAAGCGGACGCGCGTCGGAAAGAGATCGGTCAGCACGACCGCGAACGCGCCGTTCACGAGGCTGGCGCACAGGCCGGCCAGCATCATCAGGAGCGTCGGGTTCAGGCTCCGGCCTGCCAGGGCGGAGTAGAAGGGGAACGCGAGCGCTACCAGTGCGAGCGAGCCGACGCGCAGCAGCACTCGCGGATGCACTCGGTCGGCGAGGCGGCCAACCGCGAGAATGCCGAGCGCGTGCGCGACGACGCCGATCGTCTGAGAGACGACGGCTTGGCGCGGGCTGTAGCCCAGCACGCTGGAGGCGTACGCGGCGATGTGGGCGAAGAACAGGCCGTTGAATCCCGCGGTTGCCGCCAGGATGGAGATGCCCAGCGCCACAGGCCGGAGGTGAGTCCGCAGCACTTCGCGAACTGCTGCGTCGAGGCGAGCTCTTTCATTCGTGTGAATTCAGGCGACTCCTCAAGCGACCGCCGCAAGGCGAAACTCAGCAGCCCGCCCAGCCCACCCAGCAGGAATGCAATGCGCCACCCGAGCGTGGCCACCACCGCCGATGGCAGCCACGTTCGGAGGGCAAGACTGACCCCGGAGGCCGCCGCGACCCCCATGGTGACGCATGAGAAGACCACACCGCAGACAAACGGTGCGTGTCGCGGCGCGGTTTCGACCACGTAGGTCAGAGCACCGGGCAGCTCGCCACCGAGACAGAATCCCTGAATGAGCCGGAGCACCACCATCAGCACGCTTGCGGCCTGCCCCCACGTGGCGAATGACGGTACGAGGCCCAGACCGAATGTGGCGCCGGACATCACGAAAATGGAAACCAGGAACACGCGGCGACGTCCGTAGCGATCGCCGAAGTGGCTGAGCACGATGCCACCGAGGGGGCGCGCCAGATAGCCAGCGGCGAACGCGGCAAACGACACTATCAGGGAGATGAGAGGCGTGGGATTCGGGAAGATGGCGTCGGCGATGTCTTTCGCGAAGACGCCGAAGATGACGAAGTCGTAGAACTCGAGGGTGCCACCGAGGCTCGCGAGCAAGACGATGCG
>QHWL01000371.1:6668-9737 GCA_003222555.1 Acidobacteriota bacterium
GCCGTGCTGACGTTTTGTCGTTCCCGGGTGTGGTTCGTGTCGACGAGAGTCTGGCGCCCGCCGTCCGCGCCGGGCGTAAGTGGATTCATCGCGCCACGCGCTCAGCGCCGTTCGCTCAGCCCGCGCGGCATGGGCGCTACTTCGTGCGCCGGAACCTGTAATCGCCTGAGACGTGCATTTCGAGCAGATGCGTCACAACGCCCTGGCCGTCCCTGACGAACTTGATCCCCAGTCCGTAAAAGCCGGAAAAGGTGGTTTCCGACTGCGCCACGAGCTGTACCTTCCCCCTTCCCTTGAGTTCGGCGAACAGGCCTTCGCCCGAGGCCGTGATTTCGATTATTGCCGGGTGGGGTCGGGTTCCCCAGTTATCCAACTCCTCGTAGGTACCGGCGTAGTTCGCCAGGATCTCGCGCGCAACCTTTTTTTCGGACTTCTTCTCGTCGGACAGCTTGCCGACCCAGCCTTCGAGGCTTCTCTTGTTGTTCTCGTTGCAAACCGATTCCAGCAGCTCGGTATCCGGGTCCAACTCCGCCTTGAGGGCGACCGTCCAGGGCCGCGCGTACACCGAGCGATCGTCCAGCGTCATTTCGATTTCCAGGTGGCCGAAATCCCGGCGCCGGTAGCGTTCGGTCACGCGCAGCGCCTCCGTGTGGGGATGGCCATTGCGATCCAGCCACGTCTTGTCATTGAATCCGAAACTCTCCACCACCAGCGTGTCTCCCTCCCAGTGCCCCACCGAATAGCCCATCCAACTCGGATTGGGGTCGGTCTCCAATTTGCGTCCGTCCACGAAAACCTGGCGATAGGTGAGATCTTCGTCCAGGATGAGGATCAGACTTGGGGTTTGAACGATCTTGGCCTTGCGCACGCTGCTGTTGTAGCTCGGACCCCATGGCAGGCATTGGACGGACATGTGATCTTTCCCCAGGTCTTCCATGCGCTGCTGGGCCAACGTTTCCGCCCAAGGCTGCACTTCTCCGGGCTTGAGGTCCGCCGCGATGTTGCGCTCATACTTGGGCGAAATCCTTTGCCACAGGCCGGAAAGATCGGGCTTGCCGTCCGCGGTGCGCGGCGCGGGAGCCGTGAGATTCGGCTTGCCGCCCGCAGTGCGCGGGATGCCGGGCGCGGGATGCTTCAGCCACTGCGCCAGCAGAGGTGTGCTCATCACCGACAAGATGAGCGCGAGGAAAACCTGGGAGAGTCTCATAGTCGTTACCTCAGACGATGGTATCGTCGTGTTGCCGGGCCGTTGGCTATTGGCATCCCTGGACGCGCCACGCTTAGCGAGGCGCCCGGCCGGTCATCTTCAGAAACATCTGGTTCTCATGGCAGATGAATTCGATCATCTCCGAGCCGTCTGCCACAATCCGCTGGTCGGCTCTGACGGTAAAGGGCCTGGTGTACGCCTTCGGATCGTCGACGGTGAAGTCGATTTCCAATTGTCCGAAGTTCACGCGCCGGAACCGCTCGGTTAACCTCAAAGCGTCGGTGTACGGACTGCCCCTGGTATCGAGCCACCCTTCTGCCGCCTGGCCGATCAGGGCGCCGCGGAAGTTGTTCGACTCGACCACGAGCGTGTCGCCCTCCCATCGGCCGACGGAGTAACCGTACCAATACGGTTGGGGCTCGCCCTGAGGCGGGAGCGGCCGGCCGTCCGTGTAGATCGTGCGAAGACCGTAGTTCGACTCGTAGATGATGTAAATCTGTCCCGGCGTCTGAACGATCTTTTTCGGCTGCGGATCCAGGTGGTATTGCAGCGGGCCTTGGGGGAGGCACAGCGCATCAGGGTTGTCCAGGCCATGGTCCGCGGCGCGTTTTCTCTGAAGCTCCGCCGCCCATGGCAGAAACGGCAGCCCTTCCTTGAATCCCGCCCCGGCGTTGCCGAACTCCGCTAGCGGAGGCCGCCCCGGCGGCGGACCATTCGGCTCGGTGCCTTCAAACCTCATCCAGATACCGGACAAATCCGGCTTGCCATCGGCTGTTCGTGGCGCAAGCGCGGTGAGATTCGGCTTGCCGTCAGGCCCTTTCGGAACCCTGGGCTGCAAATATTGCGGATATAAAGGCCATTGCGCGGACAGCGACGGTGACAGGGCAGCGATGATGGCTGCCAACACCGCAGCGCCGAACGACCGTTTCATGTGGTCTCCTGAAGCGCCTGTCGTTCACACGCAAGCGAACCACAGCCGCGTCACGTCGACGTCGGCGGCCCGTGGTTCGGGGGCAAACCGTACGGCGCCGACTGCTGAAGCCCGCTCTGTGTCCTACGGTTGTTGTTGTCCTTGACTCGAGGCTGCAAACAGCCTCTGCCCCGTGTTCTTCAAAGTCACGACCCGGGCGTTGGCATTGGGGGTTCCGTTCTTGGCCTGGCTCGCTTCCACGGTGACGACTTCACCAATTTTCAGCGAATTCCGGTTCCAGCCAGCCCTCATCAGCCCGTTCGGACTGCCCAATTCCAGACTCCAATTCGTGACCTTGCCGGTATCGTCGGTGACGTCGATGTAAAACCACGCGTGCGGATTGGTCCACTCGACCTTCGTGACCGCCCCCATCAGCTTGACCGGCTTATTGGCGTCGAATTCTGCTGCAAACGCGTGATGTGCGGCCGCTGGCCGCGTGGCCCCCAGTAAACCGGCTACGGCGACGACAACAGCTAGCTTCGTGTTCATGGGACAAACCTCCACGTGAAGGGCCTAACGGATCAAACGACGAACCGGGGTCATTGTCACGCTCCCACCGTGGTGCGTCAAGAAAAATGGTGATTTTCGAGGTACGGATGCGGCTGGAACAGGACGGGCCGGTGCTGCTCACCAAGCTTCGCCAGGCACACGTCACCGACCCCCCTTCGGCCCTCTTTCAACGACCCTCTTTCAACTTGACAGTGCCCCGCGCATCCCTCATTCTGCGAGCCGCTCCACCAGCTTAATGCTTTCTTAATGCTTTCGTGGCCAGCCGAAATCACGCCACCGGACGCGCCGGGCCGTGCGCTGGCCTGCTTCCCAAGGCGGGCTGCGCCGCCTATCGTCGATCTAGAAAAAAGGAGGAGATATGAGCGGCAGATTGTGGGTTGTC
>QHWL01000372.1 GCA_003222555.1 Acidobacteriota bacterium
TACCCGCTAACAGCGCCAGATACAAACCCGCGACGGCTCGAAATCGAGCCGGCACTCGAAACCCTCGAAAGGGTGGCAGCTCGTTGAGCCAGGTGTAGAGGGTCCCATGCAGTCCGAGCGACGCATCAATGCTCGCGACCAACCCCATCGCGGTCGGCAGCGCCAACGGACCAAAGGGCGGCACAAGAGCGGCCGCGCCTATGACCGCCGGCACCGTTCCGGGGAAAAGTTCGAGTTCGCCGTTCTGACGTTCGTAGAGCGCCGTGCCATATTCCACGCTGAGGCGGCTCGAAGTCAGATAGTGTCTCGGTGTCGCACTGTAGGCGCGTATCTCATCCTGGCTCCGCTCCCCAACCTTCGAGCGATTGGCCCGGTACGGGATGGTGACCGACACCGCCACCACGGCGGCGATCAGAACGCCAAGGCCAAGCGAACCCCACGCGCGGCGGGTCGGCCGCCCGATGGACCAGATCCAGCCTGCGGCCACCACGACCAGCGACACCGACAAGTACGCGCCGTAATAGAGCGACGAGAGAGCCTGCAGCGATACGAAGATGCCGGTCGCCGCGCCGTCGCGCGGGTGTGCGGCCGAGAGCGTGCGGAACAGCGCCAGCAGGGCCAGCGGCATCCAGCACGTGAACTGCAGCTCCAGATGGCTGTAATGTGAAAACCGAAACGGGTCGAAGGCAAACACGAACGCCGCGACTACGGAGGCCCCCACGTGCTGCGTAATCGCACGTGCGAGCGCGAACATCGCCAGTCCGGCCGCCACAAACGTGGCCAAGAACAGCGTTGTGTAGACGACCAGCACTGGCGCGCCGAGCCAGAGCGCGGGCGCCGCGATAAGGCCTGGCACCAGCATCGCATCGGAATATGCCAACGTGCTGCTCGCCGGGTAGTAGATGTTGGCATCAAAGAGATGCGAAGGATCGCGCGGCAATTGATGGGCGATCCAACTCAGCCTCCACATGGAAAAAAGCGGATCGCCAAGATCCGGGACGCTCGTAAAAGCCAGCACCTGCTGGCGCAAGATCACAGCAGTCGCGACACCAATCGCGAGCGTGGCCCAGAGCCACTCCCGCTTCGCCGGCCACTCGAACACCAAAGACGACGCTCGGGTTTGCGGCAGACCAAGCGGCCCAGGTCGAGTCGACGCCAAGAGGAAGCAGCACGGCGAGCGCGGCGATCGCCACGGAAGCGCCAGACGCCGCCGCAAGATGGAACGAGCCGACGGTCCAATCGGCACCGCCCACGAGATCGAGGCTGAACGCGAGCAAGCCGAGGGCGACAACGGCGGTATCGGCGACGGCGGCAAGAGGACGGCCAACACTCCTCGACAGCTTCTGCAGTCGTCCCAGCACGCGATCGGCGGCCGAAGGACGGGGAACCACCACATGGCGAACCGTCAGGAGGATGACCGCAAGGAGGAAGGCGCGGGCGCCGGAACTCGCGGTCACCATCATGCGACCGATATGAAATCGCACACCGCCGGCGTGCTGGATGAGCAGGGCCAGGCCGAGCAGCAAGAGACATGCGGTATCAGCGGCTAGAGCGAACCGGCATTTCCAGGACTGCGCGCTCTGAGGCATGCGGGACACCACGCGAAGAGACGGGACGTCACTATACCAGTGGCTTCAGCCGAGACGCAGCCCGTGACCGCTTGACATCAGTGACAATTGCTATCGTCGTCCTAACCTCAGCCACACGAGCGCGGCCGTGCTACCCCGGCAACAACCACAAGGACGCCGCACACGTTTGAGTTCGTTAACAGCACGATTACGAAATCGTTAATGCTAGCGCGGCGTCGTGTATTCAAGCGCGCGACCGTATCATTCTTCAACACCGGATCGCTTCCACGAGCGGTTTCCAAGGCATCAGCCCGGCCTGAACTTTGATAGTGCTCGACTGCAATGCGTTCGCATTCGGATGGTCACGACCGGCGGCGCGGCCGGTCGCCTGAGCGATTAGAAAAACACCTTCGAGAACTTCGGGCGGCTTGGGAAACCAATCACTGTGAAACTCAGCCGGAGGACGAGGCGGAATGGCCGGCTGTGGGCGTGCACCGCGACAATGATGAAGAGCGCTCCGCCCGCGTCGAAGCGATGCTCGAAACGCTGCAGGCGACGAACAATACTACCGGGAACGCTGTCGTTCGCTCGAAGATGCGCAACACCCGCCGTCGTGTCGGCGCAAAAGGGTGACTGCGCGCTCATGAGATGGGGACGCGGCACCACTGAGTGCTGAAGTTACCGGCGGCGACGGGTCGGAATTCGAAAAACATGGATCGACTGATCCCGCTTCCGGCAGCGGCGGTTCGCGACGTCCGTCTTGCATAGGTCGGAGACCACGAAGGCGCGCGGCGACAGCCAGCACAATCCCCCCAGCGTGCAGTACTTCGGTTTGCCCTACCGGCCTGCTGCAGCACCTGGACGCGCCCGCCGCCGGGTTTCTTTCCCCTGCGCCCGGCGCGGCAGCGATTACCCTCGCAGAGCGAGAAGATAATCGCGGCCATTCCGTCGGACCGCGCTCAGCCCTTCGAAGCCTGTGTTGCGCTTTTCGAAAGGGAAATCCACCCTTCGCCGCCGCTTGAACCGGGCGTCTTCGGTGCACTCGTCGACGAGCGCCTTATGGATTTCCTCCGGGGCCTTACGCCCCGAGCTGATTGGCCAGATCGTGGACGTCTTTCCGCCGACACGTCTGCTCATCTCTTCGCTTTTTCGTCCATCCACGCGTACATGCGCCGGACGCCCCGGATGTCGGCGCCAGGACCCTGAATCTGCGGGAAATCGGTCTGGTGTGATGTGAGGTCCACTTTTTGCGCCGACTCCTCGGCTGACAGCCCCTGCTTACGGAGGGTCGTCACTTGCTTGATCAGGTCGGTTAAAGACGATGGCTCGGGCGTATAATCCAATGAATCGTGGGTTTCTGGAGGAGCACCATGCCGACGACCCGCCTTCGACGGCCGATCCCTTGGCGTTGCTGGTGCCTAGCAGTGCTGGCCGCGGCCGCGTTGACGACGGTGCTCGCGACCCGAACGGTTTTTTCAGCGGGACCCGCGGGGGCGCCACCCGACGAGTGGACCAACGACCTCTCGCCCATCGCTGCCACCGACTGGAACGACGACCGGGCCGCCCACCTGCTCGAACGCGCAGGATTCGGCGGCACCCCGGAGGAGATCGGGCGTCTCGCCGCGATGACGCCCCGGCAGGCGGTCGACGCCCTCGTCGATTTCGAATCGATCAAGAGCGATCGTAAGCCCTTCGACGAGTCCGGGCTCTGGGATCCCGGCATGGATCCCTTCCCGCCCAGCCGTGCAGAGGCCGTGCGCATTGCCCGCGAGCACGGTGAGGGCCTCGGAGAGAAGCTGCGGCCGGTGGGATCGCAGCGCCGCCTCCAGCCCGTCGTTGACAAGTTCTTCTACAGCCTGACCGCCAACGCTATCGAAACGCAGCGTCTGGGCCTTTGGTGGGCGAACCGGATGCTCACCACCAACCGGCCGCTCGAAGAGAAGCTGACGCTCTTCTGGCACGGCCACTTCGCGACCGGTGAGAACAAGGTTCGCGACTACCGGATGATGCTCCGGCAGAACGAGATGTTTCGCGCGCAGGCCGCGGGCACCTTGCGCGGACTGCTGGTCGGGATCCTGAAAGATCCCGGAATGCTCGTCTATCTCGACAACGGCGAGAACGTCAAGAAGCATCCCAACGAGAACTTCGGCCGCGAGCTGCTCGAGCTGTTCTCGATGGGTGTGGGCAATTACACCGAGCGGGACGTGCGCGAGGCCGCGCGCGCATTTACCGGCTGGACGAACAACGTGCTGGACTTCAAATTTGACGCCGACCAGCACGACTCTGGTGAGAAGACCTTCCTTGGACAGAAAGGACCCTTCAACGGCGAAGACATCATCGACATCATCCTCAAGCAGCCAGTCACGGCCGAATTCGTGTCGTCGAAGCTTTACAGATATTTCGTGCGCGAGGAGGTCTCGACCGCTGTTCGGGCGAGCCTCGGTCGCACGTTCCGCGAGAGCGGCTACCAGATCAAGCCGCTTTTGAGGCAGATCTTTCTCTCCAGGGATTTCTACAGCCCGCCTGCGTACGCGACGCAGATCAAGAGTCCGGTCCTGCTGGTGGTTTCCACATACAAGAAACTGGGGCTGCGCGAGGTGCCGACGATTCCTGACTTCGGCCGC
>QHWL01000373.1:0-3847 GCA_003222555.1 Acidobacteriota bacterium
TGGACGGGGCGGGCGTCCTCTTCGAGGACAAGGACCCCCTTCACGTGGCCGCGCTGATGGACGCCATCGTGTCGAACTGCGCGCTGCAGGACGCTCTGGTCGACGGCCAGCTGGAGGCGGTCGATCGCCTGCGGGCGAAGGACTTCGCCGGCACGCTCATCCGCTTGGTCGACGAAATTCTGGCGGCTCCGCGGGCGCGCCCGGCGAAAGTCGCGTTCGATTTCTGGCATCAGTTCGACGCCGCGCAGGAGCTCGAGGAACTGCGTCTCTCCCGGCCGGGAATCTACAAGGCGCTCCCTGACGGGAATTAACAATTGACAATTTACAATTTACAAAGAGAACGGCGAGACTGTGTGCCCTTTGTAAATTGTCACTTGTAAATTGTAAATTGCGATGCTCATCAACCAGTGGGTTCCGGCAGCGCATCGGGGCGACGCGATCGGCGACAGCGCACGCCGCGTCCGCGATCTGCTGCGCCACATGGGACACGAGTCGGAGCTGTATGCGCTGACGATCGACGACGAGTTGAAGCACGACGTCCGGCCGTTCGCCGAGTCGGCGGCGACGCGAGGCGACCTGACGATCTTCCACTACGCGCTCCCCTCGCCGATGACCGCCGCCTTTGCGTCCCTCGACAGCGGCCGCATCCTTCAGTATCACAACGTGACGCCGGCCTCGTTCTTCGCGCCGTACGATCCGTCGCTCTTCCGTCTCGCCTCGCTCGGACGTCAGGAACTGGCGACGCTCGCGGGCCGCGTGGAGCTGGCGCTCGGCGACTCCGAGTACAACCGGCACGAGCTCGAATCGCTCGGCTTCGCGCCGACGGGCGTCTTTCCGATCGCGGTCGACACGGCGCGCGTCACGCGCCGGGCTCGACGTCCGGCGCTCGAAGCGATTCTCGATGACGGACTCGTTAACTTCCTGTTCGTCGGGCGGATCGCCCCGAACAAGAGGATCGAGGATCACATCCGTCTCGCGGAGCACTACAAGCGCTACGTCGACGCGTACTATCGGTTCATCTTCGTCGGCCGCTGCGACGTCGTGCCACGGTATTATTCGATGGTCCGCGCGTTGATGACCGAGTACCGGCTGCTCAACGACCGCTTCCTGTTCACAGGTCCGGTTCCCGACGAGGAACTCGCGGTGTATTACCGGCACGCGGCAGTCTATCTCACGCTCAGCGAGCACGAGGGTTTCTGCGTGCCGCTCGTCGAGGCGATGGCGACCGACGTGCCAATCCTCGCCTATTCGGCGGCCGCAGTCCCCGACACTCTCGGCGGCGCCGGCGTCGAGTTCGCGCCAAAGGATCTCGAGCTGGCGGCGGAGCTTCTCGGTGCCCTCGCGTTCGACGACGATCTCAGGGGCAGGGTGATTGCCGGCCAGCGCCGGCGGCTGGCGGCCTTCGGCGACGCGCGCATCACGCGCGATCTCACCGAGCTCGTTCGGCGACTCTCGTGAAAATTGCCTTCGTCGTCCAACGCTACGGCGCCGAGGTTCTGGGTGGATCGGAGCACCTGTGCCGTCTGCTCGCCGAGCGGCTCTCGCCACAGCACGAGGTCGCCGTGCTCACCACCTGCGCGCGGGACTACGTCACATGGAAGAACGATTATCCGGAAGGATCGGACCGCATCCGCGGCGTCGTGGTGCACCGCTTCGCCAACCAGCTGACGCGCGATCTCGACGCGTTCAATCGCTACTCGGCGTGGATTTACACCCACCCGCACAGCCGCGCCGACGAAATGGAATGGCTGAAACAGCAAGGACCATGGTGCCCTTCGCTCATCGAGCACCTGCGACGGCATCATCAGCAATACGACGTGCTCATCTTCTTCACGTACTTGTACGCGCCGACCGTGCTGGGCCTCGAGATCGCCCCGTCGCGCAGCGTGCTCGTTTCGACCGCACACGACGAGCCGGCGATCAGGCTGGAGATCTTCAAGGACGTCTTCAGCCGGCCCGCGGCCCTCTGCTACCTCACCGAAAGCGAGCGCCGGTTCGTCAACGGGCAGTTCTCCGAGCGGCCGCTGATCGAGGAAGTCACCGGGGTCGGCGTGGAGACCGCGCAAAACCAGCCCTACCCGCGCATGCCGCAGGCGGCCGACGAAGACACGTCGCCCACCGCCGACGGTCCGGAAGGAGCCGCCACTGCGGTGTCGGAGGACGACGGCCTCTCGCACGGCGTTGCGTCGCACCTGCTCGCGCGCGGGGCGGTGTTTCGGCGGCGTCACCGGCTCTACGGTCCTCTCGTGCTGTACGGCGGACGCATCGATCCCGGCAAGGGCTGCGAGGAGTTGATTGAGTACTTCAGCAGCTACGTGAAGGAGGGCGGCGACGCGACGCTCGCGCTGATGGGCGTCAAGCTGATGCTGCTGCCGGAAGAGCCCTTCATCCGGTTTGCGGGAACACTCTCCGACCGCGAACGCCTCCAGGCGCTCGAAGCGGCGACGGTGGTCGTCTGTCCCTCGCCGTACGAAAGCCTCTCGCTCCTCGCCCTGGAGGCGCTGTCGGTCGGCACACCAATTCTGGCCAACGCGCGAAGCGCCGTGCTCGTCGAGCACTGTACCCGCAGCAACGGCGGCCTCTACTACGCGGACCGTGATGAGTTCGTCGAGTGTCTGAAGCTGCTCATCGGCGACGCACGTCTCCGCGCCGCTCTCGGCCGGAACGGCCGCGACTACGTGCAGCGCCACTATCGGTGGGACGTCGTGCTCGCGAAGTACGAGCGGATCTTCGAGAAAGTGAGGAACGCAAGGTGAGAGATCTACAATCTACGATTTCCGATCTACGATCGGATGCAGTCGTCGGTCGTCAATCGGCAATCGGCAATCGTCCATCATAGATCTCAGATCTCATTTGCCACCGCCCGGTGCGGCTCCGGCGGAGGCTCGGGGGTTTCGGTGCCGTTGGTCTGGCGCCGGCGACGGGGGCGGATGTCGTACCGCTTGATCATCTCGTTGAGCGTCGTCGGCTTGATGTGGAGCAGCTCGGCGGCGCGTTTCTGCACCCCTCCTGCAGCTTCCAACGTCGACTCAATCAGCCGCTTCTCGAAATCCGTAATGACGTCTTTGAACGAAATGCCCTCGGGCGGAACCACGAACGCCGGCATGTGAAAGTTCGGCACTTTCCGCACGTGATCGGGGATGAGCTCGACGCCAATCCGCGACCTCGAGGTGAGCACGACCGCGCGCTCGAGCTCGCGCACGTTGCCCGGCCAGTCGTAGGCCGTCATCAGGTCGAGGGCCTCGGGGGTGACCTCCAGGTCCGCCTTCCGGTGGTTCTCCTCGCCGTACTTCTGGAGGAAGTGCTGCACGAGCAGTGGAATGTCGTCCTTGCGATCGCGGAGCGGCGGCAGCTGGATCGAGATGACGTGCAGCCGGTAGAAGAGATCCTCGCGGAAGCGTCCCTCCTCCATCATCTGCCGCAAATCGACGTTGGTGGCGGCGATGATCCGCACATCGACCTTGATCGTTTCCATCCCTCCCAGGCGCATGAAGTCGCGCTCCTGGATGACGCGCAACAGTTTGGCCTGCGTCTCGAGCGGGACGTTGCCGATTTCGTCGAAGAAGACGCTGCCTTTGTCTGCGAGATCGAACATGCCTTTCTTCGGGTACACGGCGCCCGTGAACGCCCCCTTGACGTGGCCGAAGAGCGTCGATTCGAGCAGATCGGGCGGCAGGTTGCCCGAATTCACGGTGACGAAGGAGCGCTCGGCGCGCGAGGAGTTCGCGTGAATGGCGCGGGCGACCAGTTCCTTGCCGGTGCCGCTCTCGCCCTGAATCAGGATGGTCGATCGGCTCGGCGCCGCCTGGATGACCAAATCGAACACCTGTCGCATCCGGGGGCTTCT
>QHWL01000373.1:3923-7563 GCA_003222555.1 Acidobacteriota bacterium
GAGCCGGCGGCGCTCCATGGCGTTTCTCGTCACCACAAGCACCTGGTCGTTCTTGAACGGTTTGGTGATGTAGTCGAACGCACCGCTCTTCATCGCGGAGATGGCGCTTTCGACCGACGCGTACGCCGTGATGATGATGACCGCGAGATCCTCGTCGATCCGTTTCAGCTCGTCGAGTGTCGCGATGCCGTCCAGCCCGGGCATCATGATGTCGACAATGGCCGCATCGAAGGGCAGCGCCCGCGCCAGCTCGAGGCCTTCGCCGCCCGAGGAGGCGAGCCGCACGTCGTAGCCTTCTCGAGTGAGCAGCGTCTCGAGAATCTCACGCATCACCTCTTCGTCGTCGATGACGAGGATCGTGCCGGTTCGGGTAGTGGACATAACTGTTTTCCCTACCCCCCGGACGCGCTACGCGGCGACCTGGATGCCATGCCCGCTTCGACGAGCGGCAGATTCACAGAAAACCGCGTCCCCTGCCCGACGGCGCTGTCGCAGCGAACCGCTCCCTCGTGCTCGCGCACGATGCCGTAGGCGATCGACAAGCCGAGGCCCGTGCCGCGGCCGGGGGCCTTCGTGGTGAAAAATGGATCGTAGATGCGCGCAAGGTGCTCCGATGGGATGCCGGACCCGGTGTCCGAGATCTCGGCGACTGCCTGGTCCCCATCGACGCGCGTGACGACCGACAGCCATCCGCCTCGCGGCATGGCATCGCGCGCGTTGAGGAACAGGTTGAGGAACACCTGCTGGAGCTGATGTTCGATGCCCGACACCATCATCGGCATCGCCGCCAGCTCGCGGCGGACCTTGATTTTGCCGACCTCGAATTGATGTTCCAGAAGCGAAAAGACGTCTGTGACGACGGCGTTCAGATCTACGGGCGCGCGCGCGCTCGTGCCGGTGCCTGGACGCGAGAGGTTGAGGAGACCGTTGACGAACTTTGCCGCGCGGAACGTTTGACGCTCGATCTTCTCGAGCAGCACGGTCCTGGGATCGCTCGGGTCGGCGCCCTCGAGCAACATCTGCGTGAAGCTCGAAATGCCGGTGAGCGGCGTGTTCACCTCGTGTGCCACACCGGCGGCCAGAAGGCCGATCGACGCCATCTTTTCAGAAATCTGGAGCTGCTCTTCGAGACGGACGCGGTCGGTGATGTCCTCGATGAGCAGAATCGTGCCGACAACCACCGACCAGTCGCCAGACGGACTCTGCAGCGGCACCGTCGTCGCGTTCACCAGCACGCGCGACTCGTCGCCGGCGCCTGCCTTCGCCCGTCGGGCCACCAGCGGCACGCGCGACAGCGTCGCGCCGCTCGGGCTTTCGGCCCGCGCCGCCCGCTGCGCCTCCACGAATGGCTGGTCGAAGACATCTGCGAGCTTTCGGCCGATCGCATCGGAGCGCGCAACGCCGTAAAAGCGTTCGAGCGCACGGTTCCAGCGGACGATCCGCTCGTCGGCGTCGAACACCACGAGCCCATCGTCGAGAGATTCGAGGATGTTCTCGTTGAACTCGCGCATCCGGCCCAGTTCCTCGGCCTTGAGGTGGAGTTGGCGGTACAGGCGGCCGTTCTCGATCGCCGTGGCCACCTGGCCGGCCACCGACGTCAAGAGCGCCAGATCCTCGCTGTTGAACGACTCGTCGCTCTCTTTCCGGCCGAGCGCGAGCACCGCAATCGCGCCGCCTTCGAAGACGCAGGGCACGAAATAGTAAAGTCCGGCGTCCCGCCAGAACTCCACCTCTTCGGCGACAAACCGCGCGGCGGCGATCGGATCGTCGAGCGCGACGGTATGCCCCGCGTCGAGCCGGGCGATGATTGACGACCGGCGCCACAGCCGCGGCACCGGCTGCGTGAAGCCGAAGTCGCCGATCGAGGTGTAATCGCCCGACCGTTCGTCGGCGAGCATCAGGGCCATTCGATCCACGACCAGCGTCTCCACGATGCGCGTCACCAGCCGCTGACTGAGGCGGACGACGTCGAGATCGCTGTTGAGGTCGCGGGCAAAGCCGAGGAGCGCGCGGCGATAGTCGAACCGGTCGCGGTAGAACACGCGGTCGAGCGCGATGTGCAACGCGTCCTTCACGGGCTGGGCAAGGAGCACGACGACGATCGTTGCGAGCAGCGCGACAATCCAGGTATGGTCGTCGGCGTCGTTTGCGAACGAGAAGCGGGTCAGCTTCAGCATCGCCACGTACAGAATGGCACTCGCCGCGAAAAACGCCGTGTAGGCCAGCCCGCCCTTGATGATGACCTCGACGTCGCGGAGACGATACCTGACGATCGCGGAGGCGAAGGTCAACGGGACGAGGCCGAGCGGAATCGCCGTCAACTGCAGCGCCAGCGGCGGCTCGATACCGAGCGCCCACGGCAGCCCGTACCCGAACGCGAATGGTCCGACGCCGAGCGCCGTCCCCCACGCGATCCAGCGGAGCTGACGCCGCGCCGTGAGCGAGGTGATCTGCCGGAAGGCCCGCAGGAGCACAACGAGCGCAGCCGCACCGCAGAGGAACAAATAGACCGGCTCGGCGCGATCGAGCAGGTCAATCGCGCGCGAAAACAGCGGCCCGTTCGACGATCCGCGGGCCACGGCGACGATACGCGCGGCGCCCAGCGCCAGCGCCGGCAGATACAGGAGCGGCACGAGCGAATCAGAACGTGCGCCGGGTCCTTTGGATCCGGCGTTGGGAGCGTCAATTCTTGGAGGTGGCGGACCGAGGAGAACCCCCCCGACTTCCGGGCGCTCCGGGAACACCAGCGTGAAATGCAGGAGGAGCGGCGGCAGGAGCGCCATCGCGATCGCATCGCCCCAGTAGAAGACCCAGTCGAGCCGATCGAAAGGCCCGTTGAATGAAAAGGTGAAGGCGCCGAAAAACGCCACGCACAGCCAAAAGAAATGGAGTGTGGCTTGATCGCGCGGCCGGCGCAATCGCACCGCGGCGCCGACGAGCAGCGTGAAGAGGCCCACCGCGGCGAGCACGAAGTACATCGAGCTCTTTTGCGGCGCCGGCGCGAGCGACACGTCGAGGCCCTGGCGCGTGCCCAGGCGCAGCAGCGTGTAAGAGAGTCGCGGCCCTTCGTGGCTGCGATGCTGGTACTCCATCACGTCGCCGGGCGTCTGCACGGGCGATCCATTCACGGCCAGCAGGACGTCGCCGCGTTGAATGCCCGCCGCCTCGGCCGCAGAACCCGCCGCGACCTCCGCAGCCGTGACGCCTTCGGTGCGCGCCGTCCAGAGGACGCCGTCCTCCACCTCGTGCCACCGGGCGTGCGTCGCGATATTCGCTACACCGAGCACCATGAGCACGGCGACGACGAGGACAGCGAGAACGGACCGGCCCCACGCGGTCCAGCGCCCCTCGGCAGGCTCAGGGCGCCCCGATCGCGTGGACGGACCGCCTTCGCCAGACGTTAAGTTCACGGTGGATTCAGACATGAACTGCGGACCCATGTCGACCTCTGTGGCGACACCTGTCCGATGACCGGGGTAGCAAGGCCTATTCCCAGGAATGACGGGGGTCGTCATGCTGTTAAGTAATTGCAAACATTACATTTCTACTAAGCTGTCGAGCTTCGAATCCGGTGCAGGCTCCAATTTGACGGAGCGAGAGTTCAATATTATGGATCGCGTGAGAGCCAGATTACCAGTCG
>QHWL01000374.1:0-1686 GCA_003222555.1 Acidobacteriota bacterium
CCACGACGAAGGCGAACGGGACCCGTGCCACGATCTTCTCGTCGTCGGCCCGCGCGACGGACGCGCCGCCGACCATCAGCATCGAAGTCGCCAAGAACACCCACCACACGTTCGCAGTCTGCTTCCTCATAACTCCCTCGCTGTTCTTCCAGGCGAGGCGCCGGCTTCATTCAACTTAGACCAGTGAGGCGCGAGAGATGTTGTGGCTCGGAGATGAAACAATCGTGACAGCCGTGTTGCGTTTGTGTGTAGGTGAATTTGCGATCGCGCGTCTTTACAGTTCTCGAAGATCTCTCCGCGTTCTCCAACGGGGACACTGGTGCCCTCGTTCGACAACAGTGCATTCGGCCATGTGCGCTCGGTCACGCCGCCGGCTCGCCTTCCGGCGCCATGAAACTTCAACGGTGAGAGTTGGTTTGGAGAATTTCGCGCATGATGACCGCGAGTGGCGCTGCCATTGCACGAAAACCACGGGCAGTCGTGACCGCGACGAAAGGCATCGTCACCAGCGTGCGCGCACCGCAATGTTCCAGACGACGAATCTTTCGGACTGCTTTATGAACTTCGCGGCTGTATCGCGAGCGTGGCGCCGGGTCGTCCGCACGCAGGAGGAAGTGATGAAAGCCTTGATGATTGCAGCAACGTTCACCTTGCTCACGGCCGCGCCGCTCAAGGCGCAGACCGAACGCGGGTACATCACCGGGGTGGGCGGCTTCGCGGTGAGCCCCGATACAACCTCGGGCGACGTACTGGGAGAAGCTGGGGTGCGGATCGCGCCGCACCTGCTGGTTTTCGGAAACGTCGGACAATTCCATAACCTGCAGCCATCCGATGTTCAGCCTGCGGTGGACAGCACGACGGCGCTCCTGTCGGCGAACCAGGGGCTCAACGTCGTCGGCACCGCGCGCGTTCCAGCCTGGTACTCGGGCGGTGGGTTGCGGTACGAGATCCCGACGCTAAGCCACCTGTCGCCGTACGCGTTGGGAGAGATTGGATTCGCTCGGCTCACGCCGACCGCGCAGTTTACATACTCGAGCGGGACGCTCCCCGATGGATCGACGCCGGCACGTGGCGCTGATGTAACGGCCCAGCTCGTGTCGGCCGGCGACTTCACTGTGCCTTCAGCGACCACAGCGTTCATGTTCACACTCGGGGGCGGCGTGGCTATCCCTGTTGCGAGGCACTGGGCGATCGATGCCGGGTACCGCTTCGCCCGCATCGCTGCGGATACGCCATTGAACGCGCAAGGCGTCACGCTCGGATTCGGCTACCATTTCTAAACCGCTACCACAGAGGGCACGGAACAGACGACGGAGGTCACGGAAAGCCGTAATGCGCCTAACCGTGTGCTCCGTTTGTTTTCTGTGTTTTCCGTGGTAGTGCCGTTCCCGGTGGCGGCGCTTCGCGCTACGGCCCCGCCGATCCGTTCGCTGACGGTATAATCGTTTCCCACAACGGCACGCGACCAGCTCTCCATGGTTTTCAGGTGGTTCCTGATTCCGGGTGAACGCCGATGATTCCATGCCGCAGTATCCGTAATCTCCTCGTCGCTGGATTCGTGCTCGCGGCCAGCCTCGGCGTGCTGCGCTGCACAGCCGCCCCCCACGTCGCCGCCGACAGTCTTCCGGCGCAGATCGGCGACGACGCGTTCTGGCAGATGATTTCCGAGTTTTCGGAGCCTGGCGG
>QHWL01000374.1:1739-5116 GCA_003222555.1 Acidobacteriota bacterium
AACGAGAACGCCTTTCAGGTTGTCATTCCCGAGCTCTCGAAGAGGGACAGTCCTGGCGGGGTGTACCTTGGCGTGGGGCCTGAGCAGAACTTTACGTATCTCGTCGCGCTACAGCCGAAGCTGGCCTTCATCATCGACATCCGGCGCCAGAACATGCTCGAACATCTGCTCTACAAGGCGCTCATCGAGCGTTCGGCCAATCGCGAGGAGTTTTTGTCCCGCTTGTTCGCTCGAGAGCCACCGACAGGTCTCGGGGCCAATCCCGGCGTGGAGGCCTTGTTCGAGGCGTACGAGATCGCGCGGCCCGCAGACGAGCTCTTTCAAGAGAATCTTCAGATGGTGAAGGAGCAGCTCGTCACACATCATGGATTCAGCCTTTCGAGCGACGATCTGCGGAGCATCGAGTACGTCTACCGTGCGTTCTACAACGGCGGACCGAATCTGAATTACTCGTTCTTGAGCGGTGGACGGGGAGGCTGGGGCTGGTTTCCCACGTATGCGCAACTGATGACGGAAACAGACGGGCGTGGCGCGCACCGCAGCTACCTCGCCACCGAAGAGAACTTCAGGAGTCTGAGGGAACTCGAAGGCAACAACGTGATCGTCCCGATCGTCGGCGACTTCGCCGGACCAAAAGCGATTCGATCGGTCGGTCGATACTTGAAGGAGCACGGCGCCACCGTCACGGCGTTTTATACGTCAAATGTGGAGCAATACCTGTTTCAACAGAACGACGACTGGAAGAAGTTCTTCTCCAACGTCGCGACGCTCCCAATCGACGGCAACAGCACGTTCATACGCTCGGTCTCCAACAGAGGATTTCAGTACCGGAGCTCCGGCGCAGGCCCGCGGGCGATGCCGCGGCTCAGTGCGATCGCGGATCTGTTGAACGCATTCAACGGCGGCAGAATGTCGGGGTATGCCGACGTCATCGCGATGTCGAAGTGAGGCTGACAAAGTTGGTGCACCCTGGCGGTCTCCCAGGTAACATGCTCTGGAGGTCGCACCGAATGACCGCTGTTTGCACCACTTCCAGCGGCGTCTCCCGCCAGAAGACCTCCCGGGTCCTCTCCACCGGACTTGCCCTCTCCGTTGCCCTGGCGGTTGTTGGCGCGGCGGCCGTTGCCGAGGCGCACGCGGCGCCGCAAGACAGCACGGGCATGCCGCCAAGCGACGAGCTGAAGCAGCTGCGTCAAAAAGGCGAGCAGGGGGATGTGCGCGCGCAATTCGACCTCGGCTTCATGTACTTCACCGGAGACCGGGTCGGTCAGAACTTCGCTGAGGCGGCAAAATGGTGGCGAAGGGCCGCGGAGCAGGAGAGCCCACTCGCGCAGCTCAACCTTGGCGCCATGTACCAGAAGGGCGTAGGTGTTTCGCGCGACTACGTGGAGGCGGCCCAGTGGTTTCGCAAGGCGGCCGAACAGGGTGACGCGACGGCGCAGAACGACCTGGGAGATGCGTACCAGGAAGGCGTTGGCGTCGCGCAGGATTCGGTGCAGGCGGTCCAGTGGTATCGCAAGGCGGCCGAACAAGGAGAGGCGACAGCGCAATCCAGCCTCGGCAAGGCGTATCACACCGGCGACGGCATTTCGCGCGACTACGCGCAGGCCTTCCAATGGTTTCGCAAGGCGGCTGACCAGGGCGACGCGACGGCGCGATCCAACCTCGGGTTCATGTATCAGAACGGCGAAGGTGTCGGGCGGGACCCGGCGCTAGCCGTTCAGTGGTGGCACAGGGCGGCGGAGCAAGGAAATACGAGCTCGCAGTACAACCTCGGGGTGGCGTACAACAACGGCGAAGGTGTCGCCCAGGATTTCGTTGAAGCGCGCAAGTGGGCCGAGATTGCTGTGGCCTATTCTGCCGGAGAGAGTCAGAGGAAATTCGCGGCCTTGCGGGACGCACTCGGACGGAAAATGACACCCGACGATGTGGCCAACGCGCAGAAGCGCGCGCGCGACTGGATAGAAGCATTCGAGCGGCGGCTGAAATAGCGCCGCCCGATGGGCGTCAGCCTACAACGCACGCTGTCGATCGCACGCGGGATCATCGAGCATGCGGGCCTGCCCCGCATGGCACCGTCTCGAAGATTCCGGCCGCGCGCGTGGCTTCCGAGACCAGCATCAATTGCCGGGCATTGCCGCGAACAATCATCGACTCCAATTCATGCGCCTTGCCCGCCGGTAGAGTGACGCCGTCGCGTGAATGCTCCTACACCCCTGAATTGGCCGACTCGAGTTTCGCGCCCATGGAAGCCTGATCCCGCCGCGCCGACCGGGAGCTGTCCGGCACAGTCGAACGAGCCGATACCTTGTAGGGCGGACCTTATTTCTTAGGGGCGCCAACCAACGGCGGGCCTTTCACAAGCCCGCCCTCAGAAAGCAGGCCGGAGAAGCCCCATGCTTGATAATGTTTACGTCTTGGTCGCTCGAGTGAGTGTGGCGCCGTGCGCCGCCGCCATCCTCATGGCGCTTGCCGCCCCTGCCGCGGCGCAGAACGAGGACGCCCTTCGGTCTTTCTTCGAAGGCAAACGCGTCGCCCTCAAAATCGACATGCCCGGGACGTCGGACGGCGTCGATGTGAGGCCCGATGCCGGCCGCGCGCTCGATTATCGGCAGTACGGCGACCGGCTCAAGACGTATGGGGTGGCCCTCCGGGCGGGCGACTCGGCCGCCGTCACGCTCGTCAAAGTGAAGAAAGACCTGATCGAGGTCCAACTAAGCGGCGGTGGCTTTGGCACGTTCCGAGACGACTCGAGCTCGTCGGTGTCCATCCCGTCGGTCCAGAAGAGCGACCGCGAGAAGGAGCTCGAAAAGAGTGTCCGAGAGGAAACCGATCCGCGGCGGAAGCGAGAGCTTCGGGAGCAGCTCGAGGATGTGAGAAACAGGCGGGAGCGCGAGAATCGGCGCATCGACGTGGAGCGGATCTGGGCAGAGGAGCGCAAGAAGGAACGGATCGCTTGGGAACGGCTGCACGGCGGCTCGCGTTTCAACCTGCGGTACTCGGGGGCCGTCCCGGCCGGGATTCGACCCGAGGAAGTGATGGCGGCGCTGGCGGAGTACGTGGATTTCTCCGCCGCAGGCCTTGAGACGCGGACCGAGGACTTTCTGCCCGACGCCGCTGCCGCCGACTCGCGACTCTCGCCTGGCAACCTGCCGCGCAAGGGGATGACGCGCGCCGAAGCGGAGCGCGAGTTTGGAAGCCCCACCGAAGTGTCCGACCATCGCGAGGGCGGATTGGCCGTGACGACGCTCGTGTTTGTCCGCGACGAGCAGCGCATCGCGACCGAATTCGTGGAAGACGTGATGGTGCGATATACGATCACGTCAAAGTGACGCCGTGCGGATTTACCATCTCGAATGATTTCATCACGAAGGCAC
>QHWL01000375.1 GCA_003222555.1 Acidobacteriota bacterium
CAGGGGGGCACGCGTCTGTACGCGCGCGTGCGTCCTGGAGCGCTGAAGATTTGTGTGCCCGATTAAGCATTTCTTCTCTGCGGCCTCGGCGGCCTCGGCGTTGAACGTGATTTGTTCACAGACTCTGAAGGCGGACACTACTTACGGGCGGGCCCGTCCAACCGAATGACCCACGCTTCGCGCACGGCGGAAACACGCCGGATTGCCTCCACCGCTGTCTCGAGCGCTCGAGGCGCGCTCGCTTCCTCGTCCACATTCACGACACCCACGGCCCCCTCGTCACCGCGTCCGAGCGCGAAGTTGGCGATATTGACGCCGTAGGTTCCGAGAATCGTGCCGACTTCGCCGATAACGCCGGGTTGATCGTCATTGGCGATGATCAACATGGTCCCCGCGAGCGGCGCTTCCACGTTCACGCCTCGAACCGAAACGAGCCGCGGACTGTTCGGCTCGAACACGGTCCCTTCCACCCAGCGCTCTCCAGCGCTCGTGTGCAGCTTGAGCGAGACGAGGCTCGTGAAATGCCGGGCGCGCGAACTGCGTGACTCGACGATGTCGATTCCACGCCCGCGCGCGGCGGCCCGTGCGTTCACCATTGACACGCCGCTCGACAGAATCGGCCGCAAGACGCCGACGGCCGCGCTCGCGCCCAGCACGTCGACGGCGCGGCTCTCGGCCAGCGCGCCGTAATACCGCACGCCGATTGCCTCGATCCGGGCTGGGCCCATCTGCGACACGATGGCGCCGAGCCGATCGGCGAGCCGGATCCAGGGCTGCAGCCGCTGCAATTCGTCCGGGTGCACAGACGGAAAGTTCACCGCATTGCGGACCAGGCCGTCGCGCAGGAAGTCGCGTACGGTCGCCGCGGTCTCCAGGCCCACGAGTTCCTGCGCCTCCTCGGTCGACGCCGCGATGTGCGGCGTCGCGATGACCTGGGGAAGTTGGGCAAGCGACCAATCGGTCGGCGGCTCCTGCTCGAAGACATCGAGCGCGGCCCCGGCCACGATGCCGCGTTCGATCGCGCGCCGAAGCGCTTGTTCGTCTATCAAGTCGCCGCGCGCCGTGTTGATAATCCGGATGCCGGGCTTGCAGCGGCCGAACCGCGCGTCATTGAACAAATGCGTCGTCTCTTCGGTCGAGGGCAGGTGAAGCGTCACAAAATCGGCTGCCGCGCAGAGATCGTCGAGCGAGACCAATTCGACCCCAATCCCCGCGGCGACGTCGCTCGAGATGAACGGGTCGTGCGCGACGACGCGCATGGCGAGCGCGCGCGCCCGGTGGGCGACCTCCTGGCCGACGCGTCCGAGGCCGACGATACCGAGCATTTTCCCGCGCACCTCGGTGCCGAGAAACCGCTTCTTCTCCCACCGGCCGTCTTTCATGGCGCGATCGGCAGCCGGGACCGACCGCGCGAGCGCCAGCATCAGCGCGCACGCGTGCTCCGCCACGCTGATGCTGTTGGCGCCGGGAGCGTTCACGACGAGAATGCCGCGCGCGCTCGCGGCGTCGACGTCGACGTTGTCCACACCCGTACCGGCGCGCGCGACGATCCGGAGATTTGGCGCTGAGGCGAGCAAGCGGACGTCGACCTTCGTGGCGCTCCGGACGAGCAGCGCGTCGGCGTCAGCGAGGTCTGCCGCGAGGTCGGCCGGACCACGCCCGGGGCGCGCATCCACGGTCCAACCGGCTTCGGCGCGGAGCATTTCCAGGGCCGTGGCCGGAAGCTCGTCGGCGACAATGATTTTCAATGGGATCGTGCCGTCTCGGGGCCGATGCGGCCGGCGTCGTTCATCACGTCTTCGAACCGGGGCGTGCTCATATCTTGGTTGAACAACTCGTTTATGACGGTTGGGGCGATGATGAACGTCACGGCGACAACCCTCGCACGAGTGGGGACCCTTTCGATCGACTCTTCTTGGCTACAGTATAATCCGTAGGTTTTGGCCGCGACGAACCTGGCGGTTTGTCGGTCGCCCTGCCTTGGTGCAAACCGCTAAAACAATCCCATTGGCGGGTAACATCGGGGTAAATGAGGATCTTTTCCACAGAGTTTTCCACAGTTTCTGTGTGAATCGTCGATCGCTTTCGGGGGACTTGACCTCAAAGGCTGCGTGCTTCGTTTTCTGCTGAGTTGAGCGATGGCCGGGAAGATGAAAAGAACACCCACGCTGTTTTCCGCAATGACACAAGGGAGACGAAGGGGCCAACCGGTTGTGTTCCTCCTTTGTGTCCATAGTGTCCTTTCTGGTCGTTCGGCGCTGGCTTAATCGAGGTGACGCGACCTTATGAATCACAAAGTGACTGTTGTTGGCGGCGCGGGCAACGTGGGCGCCACCGTGGCCCGTGGGATCGCGGAAAAGCAGCTTGCCGACGTTGTCGTCATCGACATCGCCGATCAGAAGGCGGCGGGCATTGCGCTCGACATGCTCGAGGCATGCCCGATCTACGGGTCCGATTCGCTGGTCATGGGCACCGGCGACTACGCCGAGAGCGCCGGATCTGACATCGTCGTCATCACGTCGGGCGTGCCGAGAAAGCCCGGCATGAGCCGCGACGATTTGCTGAACGTGAACTACAAGATCATGCAGCAGGTGACCGAGCAGGTCGTGAAGTACTCGCCCGACTGCATCATCGTCCCGGTGGCGAATCCGCTCGACGCCATGGCTCAGGCGATCTACAGACTGAGCAAATTTCCGCGCGAACGCGTCATCGGAATGGCCGGGGTGCTCGACTCGGCGCGCATGCGTTCGTTCATCGCGAAAGAGCTGAATGTCTCTGTCGAGAACGTCCACGCGTTCGTGCTCGGCGGCCACGGCGACACGATGGTGCCGCTGCCGCGTTACTCGACGGTCGCGGGCGTGCCGATTACGGATTTGCTGGACAAAGCGGCCATCGATCGCATCGTCGCGCGCACTGCCGGCGGCGGCGCGGAAATCACTCAGCTGGTTGGCACGAGCGCGTGGTATGCCCCGGGGGCGTCGGTGGTGGAGATGGTCGAGGCGATTCTGCTCGACAAGAAGAAAATCCTGCCGTGTTCGGTGTTCCTGCGGGGCGAGTATGGCGTGCGCGATGTGTTTGCCGGCGTACCGTGCAAACTCGGAGCTCGCGGGCTGGAAAAAGTCATCGAGATCAAGTTGACGCCCGAGGAGGACGCCGCGTTCAAGAAATCCGCAGCGGCGGTGAAAGAGTTGGTCGAGGTGATAAACGTGTAGACTGTTTGTCGCATGAACATCCACGAGTACCAGGCCAAGGCCATCCTCGCACGGCACGGCGTCCCGGTGCCGCGCGGCGAAGTCGCCTTTAACGCCGCCGAAGCCGGCGACATCGCGCGTCGCCTCGGCGGAAACCTCGTCGTCGTGAAGGCGCAGATCCACTCCGGCGGACGCGGGAAGGGCGGCGGCGTCAAGCTGGCCAAGTCGCCCGACCAGGCCGAGCGTCTCGCTCGCGACATGATCGGGATGACGCTCGTCACTCATCAGACGGGCCCCGAGGGTCGCGTGGTCTCGCGCGTGCTCGTCGAAGAAGGGCTGCAGATGACGCGCGAACTGTATCTCAGCCTGCTGCTCGATCGGGCGGCGGGGAAGCCGGTGATCATCGCCAGCGCCGCCGGCGGAATGGATGTCGAGGAAGTGGCGGCGTCCACTCCGGAAAAGATCGTCAAGGTTTACATCGAGCCCGGTGTCGGCTTCGTGCCGTTCGAGGCGCGGCGGATCGGCTTCGCCATCGGCCTCGACGGTCCCCAAGTCAAC
>QHWL01000376.1 GCA_003222555.1 Acidobacteriota bacterium
CGCAATGGGCAGCCGTTGGCGAGCACCGACACATAGCCCACGCCGAAGCCTCCGAGGATGGTGAGTACCACGGTGACCGCATCCGAACCCCCAAACGGTCCGGGACGCACGCCGACCAAGAGGCCGACCAGGGGGAAAGCCAACCAGGCCGCAAGCCCGAACGCTATCAGGCCATTGACCAGATAGGTATCGCGCACGAGCATGAAGTCGCGGATGCCGCCCACAAAGCACATGCGCGACCGCTGACCCAGGTAGCCGAGGATCACACCGATGACAAGAGTCGCGATCGCGGCGGTCATCGGGTAGCCCTCCGCCGCAGCCAGACCGCTCCAAGGATCACTCCTGCAACCATTCCAGCGAAGCCAATCATGCCGAGCGCCTCACCCGCCGCCGTCCGCAACAGCAGCCGTATGGAACATCCGCCCGCGAGTAAAGCGAAATTCATCACCAGCAGTCCGTAGACAAATGCTTTGACGGAGCTCTCAGGCGTCCACCAACGAAACTCGCCAGTCGTTGCCGCGCCCAGTAGCGCACCCAACAACACTCCGATCGGAGTCAGGACGGGAAACACGAGCGAGGCCGGGGCGACTGTCAGATGAGTGCCGGCGAGCGCGTTGATCGTCCAGTTGACAAGATCGCGACCGTGACATGCCATGCAGACACCGTAGGCGTCGGGCGGCCGGACTTCGAACAGGGCTCCTGCCGTGACTGCCAGGATCCCGCTGACGATCCCCATTTGCACAGCCGTCACACGAACGGCGCCTGCTCGTTTTGAGATCACCGCCGCCGGTCGGGTCACGAGTGTTTCCATGTCCCTCTTGACGTCGACTTAACGCCTGACGCTCCAATCGTCGCTTCGCGGCCGATAGCAGTGAACACCATCGATCCGCACATTCTTGGCGACCAGCGCTGCCAAGACATTCTCACGCTGCGCGTACTCAAACCGAAGTGCCACGCCGCAGTTCGGGCTGAGATCCTTGGGTCCAGGGATGAGCCGAACGGCCCAGCCGCTGCTCTTCAGCACCGCTTCAGCACGCATCGCATGATGCGAAGCGAAGAAACTGATCAGACCATCCATATCGTCACGGATCCCTTCAGTGTGTCGCGAGTTCACTTCGTGCCCACACACCGATTTGTCGCAATGCCGCCAACGCCACGTCTATTTCAGCCGGACTGTTGAACCACCCGAAGCTGAAGCGTACCGTTCCCATTGGGAAAGTACCCAACGTCCGGTGCGCAGCTGGAGCGCAATGCAGACCAGTGCGCGCACAGATTCCAAACGACTCGTCGAGGATGAGACCGACTTCTGAAGGCGTCACACCGTTGACGTTGAACGAGACGACGCCGCATCGAAGCGCCCCGTCCCTCGGGCCGTACAGCGTGATGCCGGGAATCTCCGAAGCCCCAGCAAGAAATTGCGCTACGAGCTTCTGCTCATGGGTTTTCACAGCGTCGATTCCGATTTCAGACAGAAAGTTCACACCAGCAGCCAGGCCAGCGATCCCAGCCACATTCAACGTTCCGCTTTCGTAGGCGTCCGGCAGGAATTCAGGTTGCGTTTCATGCGCCGAGTCACTGCCGGTGCCCCCGCGGATGAGCGGCGAGAGGGCGACTCCTTCACGGATGTAAAGGCCGCCTGTTCCGGTGGGGCCGAGCAATCCCTTATGGCCAGTGAACGCCATCAGGTCCAAGTCCAGATGTTGAACGTCGATGGGAATCGCGCCAGCCGTCTGCGAAGCATCCACAAGATACAGAATCCTCTGTTCATGCGCGAAGCTGGCAAGCGCCGCCACAGGCATCAGCGTGCCCGCAACGTTCGAGCCGTGTGTCGTGACGAGAAGGCGCGTGTCGGACCGAAGCGCGTGGTGCAACCTATCCAGGTCAACCATCCCGTCCACCCCACACGCGACGACCGTGAGCTCAACGCCCAACGTTTCGAGATGGCGTAACGGACGCATGACCGAGTTGTGCTCAATACTCGTGGTCACCACGTGATCGCCGGGGCGGAGAAGACCATAAAGCGCGAGGTTCAGGGCATGCGTGGCGTTCTGCGTGAAGACGATGCGGCTCGAGTCGTTGGCGTGAAACAATTCGGCCACCGCCTCGCGGGCGTTCTCGACGATGCGAGCCGCGGCCACCGACATTCGGTGGCCCGCCCGACCGGGGTTCCCGCCAGCATCGCCAAAATAGTCGCTCAGCGCCGCGCACACCGCCGGAGGTTTGGGCCAGGATGTGGCGGCGTTGTCGAAGTAGATCATCGCGAGTTTCCCGCTCGATCGAGCAACCGTTCGTCATTCAGCAACGCAGGCCGTGGCTGCGGAGTGCGTAACAGATCGCTGCATTGTCCCAGGCCAAGACGCGAATGCCCCTCGAAATCGAGTTGGACGGCTCGCACGACGGGGAATTCGGTGAGACTGGCGATCAGTCCCAAGAGCAAGAGCCGCATGCGTTCAGGCTGCTCAAGCGCCAAAGTGTGGACCGAAGGTGTGTAAGCAAAGTTGAGCGAGAGCAAACCGTCGGCTGCGGCGTAGTCGTACGCCAGCAGCCGAACATCGGGCGGGAGGCTAGTCAATTTCGCGTCACCTGAGCCGGAAAGATACGCGGTGAGGGCGGCGCGCGGGTTGGTGACCGAGGTGGGCATGGCCACGAGCCCGTCCCGCGAAGCGTAGTAGAGCAAGGGGACCCGCTTGGCGGACTCGGCGAGCCGTTTTCCTTCGACGCTCAACGTGACCGAAGTCACGCCGGGCAACGCCGTCATGGTCTCGATAAGGGCAGTCTGCGCGGCTTGCCCATCACCCTCCCCAGCGAGAAACGCGGCCGAGAGATCAACGTGGGCGACGCCAGCGGCGAGCTCGAACGAGCGAACCTCCACACCGGGCGGAATGGCACTGGTCAGGCCGCTTCCTCCGTTGGGGCCGGCCAGGAGGGCCTGCAGCGCTGCACGCGGCAGGTCATCGCTGGTTGACATTCGCCGGGACACGGGGAAAAGAGATCCACCGTCCACAAAATACAGCGTCGCCGTCGTGGTCGCCCAAGGCCGCCATGTCTGAAGGCCGGGAGCGCCGTTCATCGGCGCTAGACTCCTCATCAAGAACCCCGTGCCAAGCAGCGTGGTGAAGAAAAGGAGGTGGAGAGGCCGTCCGGCAAAAACGCGCCGCATGCGGACCA
>QHWL01000377.1:0-3542 GCA_003222555.1 Acidobacteriota bacterium
CACACTAAGCGGTCAGTCGTCTCGAGTCAGCGCCGCGAGCGATCGAAGCGAGCGGCGATAGGCCGTGGGGTTACGCGCGGCCGTCGGAGCGCCACACTAAGCGGTCAGTCGTCTCGAGTCAGCGCCGCGAGCGATCGAAGCGAGCGGCGGTAGGTCGTGGAGGTGGGGCCCCACGACAAGGTAAAAAAAGTACTTCGGCCATGCTCATTCTTGGCATCGAAACCTCCTGCGACGAAACGTCGGCCGCCGTCGTCGAGGAAACCGGAGACCTCGCTCGACCGTGGGCGATCCGTTCCAATGTGGTCGCGTCGCAGGTGACGCTTCACCGCGAGTGGGGGGGCGTCGTGCCGGAGCTCGCCTCGCGCCAGCACATCCGCGACATTTGCGGTGTCGTCGAGCGCGCGCTTCACGAGGCGGACGTGACGTGGCACGATCTCGGGGCGATTGCCGTGACGCAGGGCCCCGGCCTCGTGGGATCGCTGCTCGTCGGTGTGTCGTTCGCGAAAGCGGCCGCCTCGGCGGCGGGGCTGCCGCTCGTGGCCGTGCATCATCTTGCCGGCCACATCGAGTCGCTCGTGCTCCAGAACGGCGAGCTGCCGCTCCCAGCTGTCGTTCTTGTCGTCTCCGGCGGGCACACGAGCCTGTATCTGGTCGATCGGCCCGGGCAGTATCAACGTCTGAGCCGTACGCGTGACGATGCGGCGGGCGAAGCGTACGACAAGGTGGCGAAGCTGCTGGGGCTCGGCTATCCAGGGGGACCCGTCATCGACCGCCTCGCGCGTGTGGGCGACGACCGGGCGATTCCCCTGCCGACCACGCGGCTCACACACGCGGACAGAAACGCGCCGGACCTGAAAGGGGACCTCGATTTCAGCTTCAGCGGCTTGAAGACGGCGGTACTGCGCTATGTGAAGGGGTCCGGAGTTCTTTCCGGGGATGGCTCAGACGAAAAAGACTCCCGACCCCGTCAGGAGATCGCCGACATCTGCGCCAGCTTTCAGCGCGTCGTCGTCACGGCGCTTATCGATCGTGCCTTCGATGCCGCGCGACGATATTCCGCGAAAAGCATTGGCGTTGCTGGCGGCGTGTCGGCCAACAGCCGGCTGCGCGCCGAGCTTCAGATGCACGGCGAGCGCCGCGAGATTCCGACGTTCCTTCCGAGCCTCCAGCTGTCGACCGACAACGCGGCGATGATCGCCGCGGCCGGATTGAGAAAATTCCGCGCCGGCGTCACGGCGCCGCAAGATCTCAACGCCGATGCGGCGCTGGCGCTTTAAGTGGAGTGTTGACTGAACGACAGGCGCCGGGCGCAAATGCCGAGCGGCGCTTCAACGGTCCGGCTACAGAACGCGCGGATCAAGCCAAGATGCTCGTCCATACGGACTACCTCTGGTTCAAAACCCAAAAGCGTCAGGAGTTTGTTCGCATCACTGACGAAATCGCGGAGGTCGTCAACAAGAGCGGGGTGAAGGAAGGCACCGTCCTGGTTTCGGCGATGCACATCACCTCCGGGGTGATCGTGAACGACTGGGAGGATGGCCTCATCCACGATTTCCAGACCTGGCTCGAGAAGCTCGCCCCGGCCGGCCAGGACTATCGCCACCACCAAACAGGCGAAGACAACGCCGACGCCCACCTGAAGCGTACGATCATGGGGCACCAAGTCGTCCTGCCGATCACGAACGGCACGCTCGATTTGGGTCCGTGGGAGCAGGTGTTCTACGCTGAGTTCGACGGCCGGCGGAAGAAGCGCGTCATCGTGAAGGTGATGGGAATATGAGGGAGTATCCAGTCCGGCCGATCGTCGGGGTTGGTGCCGTGGTCCTCGACGGCGATCGCGTCCTGCTGGTCAAGCGCGCCCACGAGCCGCTCAAAGGCGAGTGGAGCCTGCCGGGAGGAGCCGTCGAGCTCGGGGAGACGCTCGAGACGGCAATCGCACGCGAGGTTCGCGAGGAAACAGGCCTCGACGTGGACGTCGGCCCGATGGTCGACGTGCTGGATCGGCTTCGGTACGATCCCGACGGCCGCGTCAAGTATCACTACGTCCTGATCGATTTTCTGTGCCGCCCGGCAAGCGGTGTGCTGTGCTGTGCGTCGGACGCCGAGGCCGCCGAATGGGCGGCGCTCGGAGATCTCGCTCGGTACGCGCTCGCCGACGCTGCCATCAGCGTCATTCAGAAGGCGGTCGACCGGCAATCAGGGGCGTGGACGCCACGCGAAGTACACTGGCAGGCCGAGTAGCACGATGATCAAGCCCGGCCAGGTCGTGGCGGTGCGGTACACGAACAGCACGAGGAGGATCGTCGCCGCGCCGAGGATGTAGAGCGCCGGAACGATCGGGTACCCCAAGGCCCGGTACGGTCGATCGACTTCGGGCCGCGTCTGCCGTAAACGGAAGATGCCGGCGATGGTCAGGATATAAAAGATGAGCGCCGCCGAAATCACGTAATCCAGCAGGTTGCTGTACAGATTTCCGTACGCATGCGTCTCCGGATTGTAGGTGCGGGGCAACACCAGGAACGCCGCCCACACGCCTTGCAGCACGAGACCCCACGCGGGCACCTTCGCGTCGTTCAGCCGGCCCGCCGATTTGAAGAACAGGCCGTCACGCGCCATCGCGTAGTACGCGCGCGCGCCGGCGAGAACCAGTCCGTTGGTGCAACCGAAGGTCGAGACCATGATGCCGACGGCCATGATGATGGTACCGGCGCCGGCGAAGATGACATTGAGGGTCGCCGTCGCGACGCGATCGTCTGGCGCGTGCTGAATCTGATCGAATGTCAGCGTCACAAGATACGCGACGTTGGCAAGCAGGTACAGACCGATGACGACCGACGTGCCGACGGCGAGCGACAGCGGAATATTGCGCCGCGGGTTCTTCACCTCTCCCGCCGTGAACGTGATGTTGTTCCAGGCGTCTGCCGAGAACAGCGAGCCGGTCTGCGACACGCAAATCGCGACGAAGAGGCCGAAGGCCGTCCTCGCCGATGGACCCGTCGCGCCGTCGGCGAGGCCGCGGCGCGCCCAGAGACTGCCGAAATTGTCGGCTACTGCCTGGTGATTCCAGCCGAGCAGCACACCGGCGAGGATCAGCGCGAGGAGCGCACCGGTTTTCGCGGTCGTGAACACATTTTGCACGACGCGGCCGTACTCCAGGCCGCGCGTGTTGGTCCAGGTCAACAGCGCGATCATCACGAGGCCGACGAGCTGGGTGGTCGACAGCGACAGTGCGTAACCAGCGCTCAGGTGAATCGGCGCGACGAGGTAGTGTTCGTCGGCAATCCATGGCCACAATGCGCCGAAGTAGCGCGCGAACCCGACCGAGACCGCGGCGATTGTCCCTGTCTGGATGACGAGAAACAGCGTCCAGCCGTAGAGAAAGCCCCAGAGCGGAGAGAAGGCTTCGCGCAGGTAGACGTACTGTCCGCCCGCCCGCGGCATCATCGCCGCCAGCTCGCCGTAGGACAGCGCGCCCACCACCGTCAGCACGCCCGTCAGGATCCACGCGACGAGCAGCCAGCCGGGGCTGCCGATGGTGCGCG
>QHWL01000377.1:3617-6129 GCA_003222555.1 Acidobacteriota bacterium
CGAGCGTGGTCGCGGAAGAGAAGCCCGGATTGGCCATCTGGCGCTCCTGCATTAAGATGCCGAGCGACACAGCTTACATTAAACGTTGCTCGCGCCGCAGGCGCTTTGCTTATGAACATTAACCGCGACGACGCCTGGCAGTTGTTGAACGAGTACACGAAGAGCGAGAGCCTGCTGAAGCACGCGTTGGCGGTGGAAGCCGCGGTCCGCGGCTACGCGCGCATGTTCGGCGAGGACGAAGAGGCGTGGGGCCTCGTCGCGCTGCTCCACGACTTCGACTACGAGCGGTGGCCGACGCCCGAGAACCATCCGTTCCGCGGCTGTGAAATCCTGAGCGAGAAGGGCTACCCCGAGTGGGTGACGCGGGCGATTCTTTCGCACGCGGAATACAGCGGCGTGGTTCGCGAAAGCCGCCTCGAAAAGACCTTGTGGGCGTGCGACGAAATGGCGGGGTTCATCACGGCCGCCTCGCTCGTCAGGCCCAGCAAGAGCGTGCTCGATCTCGAGCCGAATTCCGTCATCAAGCGAATGAAGGATAAATAAAGCGTTCGCGCGCGCCGTCAAGCGTGAAGACCTGCGGCAGGGCGCCGAGGTGCTCGGGCTGCCGCTCGAGGAGCACATCAAGAACGTCATCGCGTTCATGCGCGAGCGCGCCGACGCGTTAGGTTTACGCGGTGCGTTGTGAAAGTTGGCAGTCGCTGCGACCCCGCGCCGCGAGCGATCCAAGCGAGCGGCGGTAGGTGCTTGGGGTGGGTGTCGGCGGTAGGTTGTGAAAGCGGGCAGTCGTTGCGAGCCAGCGCCGCGAGCGATTCAAGCGAGCGGCGGTAGGTGCGCGGGGGTGGGGCCCCGCGCACAAAGTAAAAAATGAACTCTGGGATCCACCGTTCCGTATAGAAGCATGAATGGCTGAGACTGCCCCCGTCGTGACCCTCGATCACGTGACGGTCGCGTACGGCCGCAGCCGGGCGCTGCAAGATGTGACGACGACGTTCGCGTCCGGGGCGGTCGGGCTCCTGGGACCCAACGGCGCCGGCAAGAGCACGATGATCAAGGCGCTCCTCGGCTTCATCGTGCCGGAGCAGGGCCGCATGGGCATCCTCGGCCTGGACGTCGCGGTCTCATCGCTCGAAATTCGCGCTCGCGTCGGCTACATGCCGGAAAGCGACGCGCACATTCCTGGCATGAACGCGGTGTCCTTCGTGGCCTACTGCGGCGAGCTGGCCGGGCTGCCGCGCGTCGACGCGATGCAGCGCGCGCACGAGGTGCTCTTCTACGTCGGCCTCGGCGAGGCGCGGTATCGAAATGTCGAAACCTACTCCACTGGGATGAAGCAGCGCATCAAGCTCGCGCAGGCGCTCGTTCACGATCCCGATCTGCTGTTCCTCGATGAGCCGACCAACGGCATGGACCCGAAGGGACGCGATGAGATGCTGGAATTGGTACGGGATCTCGCGTACCACAAGGGCGTGAACCTCGTGCTCTCGTCGCATGTGCTGCCCGACGTCGAATATGCCTGCGACGAGGTCGTCGTCATGGACAAGGGGCGCATCGCGATCGCAGGTCCGATTGCCGCCCTCAAGCAGCCCCGGGGCCGCACGTACGAGTTGCGCGTGAAGACGCCGACCGCCGACCTCGAGCCGTTCTTCGAGCGCCTCCGCGCCGCCGGCCTCGAATGCCACGCCACGGATGAAGACGTCGTGCGCGTGTTCGTGCCCGGCGAAGGCGGCGCGCGCGATGTCTTCGCGCTGGCGGCCGCCGCGCACGTGCAGGTCCGCCACCTGCGTGCGAGCGTGCCCACGCTCGAAGACGTCTTCGCGCGCGCCGTGGGAGAAGAATAACGGGACGAAAATGAGAGGTTCTGGGTTCAAGGTTCTGCGTTCAGGGTTCGGTTCTGGGTTCAGGGTTCAGGGTTCGGTCGGCTCGCGGTTCCGGGTTCTCCCGTTCCGGAACGCCGCACACCGAACCTAGAACCCAGAAGCCCGGGTTTTTTATGCCCATCCACGATCAAGGCTATCGCCGATACGGTGGCGGGCGGGCGCCGCGCGGCCGCGCCTGGGCCGTCATTGCGGCGTCCGGCATCCGCACTTTGATCGGCCGGCGGATCTTTCTCGGACTGCTGCTCCTCTCTTGGGGTCAGTTTTTCGTCCGAGCCGTGCAGATCTACTTGGCGGCCAATCTGCCGCAGATCATCGCGGGCGACGCCGTGGCGGTGGCCTCGTTCTTCGCGCCGACGCCCGCGACCTTCCGCGACTTTTTCGACAAGCAGGATCTGTTCGTGTTTGTCGTCTCAGTGTACGTCGGCGCCGGTCTCATCGCGAACGACCGCCGCGCCAACGCGCTGCAGATCTATTTGTCGAAACCGCTCAGGCGGGCCGAGTACGTCTTCGGCAAGCTCGCCATTCTGATGGCGTTCCTCCTGCTCATCACGTGGGTGCCGGCGATCATGTTGCTCATCGTGCAGATTCTGTTCGCGGGCAACTTCACGTTCGTCCAAAACAACTTCTATCTGGTT
>QHWL01000404.1 GCA_003222555.1 Acidobacteriota bacterium
CCACGGCCTACCGCCGCTCGCTTCGATCGCTCGCGGCGCTGACTCGAGACGAATGACCGCTTAGTGTGGCGCTCCTACAGGCGCGTCAGAAAACACGCGTGCGAGCGACTCCGTGTACGGGGCTCGACAAATCCCGCGCTCGGTGATGATGCCGGCGATGAAGCGGTGCGGCGTGATGTCGAACGCGGGATTCCAGATGATCGCCCCGTCAGGCGTAAGCTGGTTGCCGCCGAAATGCGTCACTTCGCGCGCGCTGCGTTCTTCGATCGGAATGTGCTGACCCTCCGGTGTGTCGAGGTCGATGGTGGAAAGCGGTGCCGCGACGTAAAACGGGATGCCGTGCTCCCGCGCCAGGACGGCGACCCCGTAGGTGCCGATCTTGTTCGCCGTGTCGCCGTTGGCCGCGATGCGATCGGCTCCGACGACCACCAGATCGATCCCGCCCTGATGCATCAGGGCGCCCGCCATATTGTCGGTGATGACCGTGGTCTGGATGCCTTCGCGCATGAGCTCCCATGCCGTCAAGCGTGCGCCCTGCAGGAAAGGTCGCGTCTCGTCGGCGACCACCGTCACCTGCTTGCCTTGCTCGACGGCGCCGCGAATCACGCCCAGGGCCGTGCCGTAGCCGGCGGTCGCGAGCGCCCCTGCATTGCAGTGCGTGAGAATCCGGGCGCCGGGCGGCACCACGTCGGCGCCAAACGCGCCCATCGCCCGGCAGCTCGCAACATCCTCGTCGTGAATGGCTTGTGATTCGCAATCGAGCCGATCCTTGATCTGCTCGACCGACTCGCCCGCCGAGGCGGCTGCGGCAAACGATCGCTTCATCCGTTCAATCGCCCAGAACAGGTTGACGGCAGTAGGACGTGTGGCCGCCATCAGCTCGCACGTCTTGTAGAACTGGGCGGCGAACTTCTGTGTACCGGTCGCTGCGCTCGTCCGCATGCCGAGCGCAATGCCCATCGCGGCGGCGACGCCGATGGCGGGCGCGCCCCGGATGACCATCGTCCTGATCGCGCGCGCGACCTCGGCGGCCGTCCGGCAACGGACGTAGATCTCTTCGGCCGGCAGCTTGCGCTGATCGATCATGACGACCGCGTCGGCTTCCCTCGCGATGGTCGGCAACATACGGGACGATCTTACAAGGTGAGGGTGCCAGGTGCCAGTTTCCTGGGCGTGGCGATTCGCTGGCAAAAACGCGACCACTGATAGTGGCGCAGGCCTTCAAAGATTGTGAACAAAACAACGTTCAACGCCGAGGCCGCCGAGTGGAAATGCCCGAAAATTTCTCAGCGTGCTCTGCGAGCTCTGCGTTCAAACGTCGTATCTTTCTCCCGTGTACTCCGTTCGTGTTTGGTGTTCTCCGTGGTGTCGCATTTTTCGCGCGTCAGAGGAGCCGCGCATCGAAGGGCAGCGGCAAGAGATCCTTCAGGCGGTATGTTCCCTTCTCTTCCGAGAGATTCGCGAGCTCAACCTCCAGATTGCCGCCGAATTCCCACAGAATCTGACGGCAGGCGCCGCACGGCGGCGTTGGCGCGGGTGTGTCGGCGACGATCGCGATCCGTGTGAAGGCACGATGGCCTTCGGAGAGGGCCTTGAACATCGCGACCCGCTCGGCGCAGATCGTGAGGCCGTAGGTGGAGTTCTCGATGTTGCAGCCGGTGAAGATCGCACCGTCGGCCGCTTCGAGCGCCGCACCGACCTTGAATTGGGAGAACGCGGCGTCGGCATTCTCGCGGGCGCGCCGCGCGGCTCCGACCAAATCGACACCGCCGGGCCGATCGCGCAGCCGCCGCGGGCCGAGGCGGCGATCGCGGTGGGCACGGCGGTCGCCTGCGGTACGGCCGATGTTCTTGCCGCGCCGTTCGAAGCCGACCCGGCGATCCGCTTCGCTCCCCGCGCGCTGAGTGTCGATCAGCGGCCGCTTGGGGTCCGGACGGCGTACGCCGTTCACCACGTGCGTGACGCGCGCAATTTGAAACAGCTGGGCGGTGAGCGTCTGCACTTCCGCGTCCGAGTGACACGCCTGAGCCGACGCCATGTCGGTCCAATAACGCACGGCGTAAAAGCGCAGCGGTTGCGCCTCGTCGCGAATGGTCTCGGCGCGGCCGTAGCCCTTCCGCGCGATCATCGCCTCGAAGTCACGCGCGAGCGCGAGAAAGGCAGCTTCCTGCCCTACGAGAACGTCGATTGACGCCACCGACAGGCGGCCGCGATCAGAGTCGGCCAATGATACCCTCCAAGAGCGCGATAAATTGCCCGCGCACCTGCCGCGTCGTCTCCATCACTTCCGCGTGATCGAGCGGCTGCGGCAGGACACCGGCGGCCATGTTGCTGATGCACGAGATGCCGAGTACCTCGATGCCCATGTGCCGCGCCACGATCGCCTCCGGCACCGTCGACATCCCGACCGCGTCGACGCCGATCTCTCTTAAGTATCGGATCTCCGCGGGCGTTTCGTAACTGGGGCCGAGGAGGGCGACGTATATTCCGTGAGGCAGCCGCCGGTCGATGTCGCGTCCCGCCTCATCGGCAATTCTGCGCAATCGCGGGGAGTACACCTCTGTCATGTCAGGAAATCGTGGGCCAAACCGGTCATCGTTGGGACCGACCAGGGGGTTGTTGCCCATCAGGTTTATGTGGTCGTCAATCACCATCAACGCTCCCTGGGCGAACCCAGTGTTCACCCCGCCGGCCGCGTTGGTGAGAACGAGGATCTGGACGCCGAGCAGGCCGAGGACCCGAACAGCGAAGGTCACGGTCCGGAGCTCGTGCCCCTCGTAGGCGTGGGAACGGCCGGCAAGCGCGGCGATAGTGCGGCCGCGCACCGTGCCAACCACCAACCGCCCCTCGTGGCCGACCACATGCGAGGCCGGCCAGTTGGGCAGCTCGCGGTACGGCATCGAGACGCCGCCTTCGAGTGACCGGGCGAAGTCGCCCAGGCCGGACCCGAGGACCACGGCGATGCGCGGCACCTCGTGCACCCGTGCCTTGACGGCGTCGGCGGCTTCTTTGACTTGATCGTAGTAGGTCATCACACAGACTTTGCATCACGAAGACACGAAGGTCACAAAGGTACCCAGCGCGGCGGAGCCGCAACCAAATCGTCGCGATGTCGAAGACCAGTGGTAGAAACGTGACGGCGTGGGCCCCGCGCAGTGGTTGCGGCTCCGTCGCGCGAATTGGCGGGTATCGCGCCGCTCCTGAGTACGTGAAACGCTCCACGCCCGTTTCCGGCATGATGTGTTTACCACAACGCATCGACCGGGAGGACGAGCGATGGAGCGTTTCGTGACGCGGCACCAAGACCGCATCGCCGGGATCTTAACAGGGTTTGATCGCATGCGCTTTCGCGGGACCTTGCGGTCGATCAGCAACGTGAAAGGGCT
>QHWL01000405.1 GCA_003222555.1 Acidobacteriota bacterium
AACCGCAGGCGCCTCGGGCCTGCAAGAGCCGCTCGCGCGACGTTAGACCAGGTACTGACGCTGTCGCAAACCCTTTCTTGAGGCCTAACAGTCCGTGGTGAAAGTTGGTGAGACATCCATCGTCAGCACGGCCGGTGAGAACGTAAACTGCGGTCCATGGCGATGGGAAAACGCAAGAGCGAGCAAGCGCCGATCTGGATTCCGACCACCGAGTTGCCCGTCTCTCCCGGCCATCCGTTCTACGCGCGACTGAACGCGATCCTCGACGAAGCCGGCTTCGACCGGTTCGCCGAAGAGCAGTGTCAAGCGTTCTACGCGCGGGTGATGGGGCGACCGGGGTTGCCGCCGGGCCGCTACTTTCGGTTGCTGCTGCTCGGCTACTTCGAAGGGCTCGACTCCGAGCGCGGGATCGCTTGGCGTGCGGCCGATTCGCTGGCCATCCGCAGCTTCGTCGGGCTCGGCCTGGACGCCGCGGCCCCGGATCACTCCACGATCTCGCGCACGCGGCGGTTGATCGACGTCGAGACGCATCGCGCCATCTTCACCTGGGTGCAGGAGTGCTTGGCCGCGGCGGGCTTGCTCAAGGGGCGCACCGTGGCCATCGACGCGACGACGCTGGAGGCCAATGCGGCGATGCGCAGCATCGTGCGGCGCGATACCGGCGAGAGCTATCAGGCATTCCTGACGCGGCTCGCGGCCGAGTCGGGCATCAAGACGCCGACGCGCGAAGCGCTGGCGCGCCTGGATCGGCGGCGCAAGAAGCGGACGTCGAACAAGGACTGGGAGAACCCCTCGGACCCCGACGCGAAGATCACGAAGATGAAGGACGGCCGCACGCACCTCGCGCACAAAGCGGAGCACGCCGTCGATCTGGACACCAGCGCGCTCGTGGCGGTCACGCTGCACGGCGGCGACGTCGGCGACACGACGAGTCTCGTGGAGACCGCCATCGCAGCCGCGGAACAAATCGAGGCCGCCCACGCCGCGAGCTCCACGCCTGCGGCCCTGAGGGAGATCGTCGCCGACAAGGGGTATCACAGTAATCAGACGATGATCGATCTTGAGGCGGTCGCCGTCCGCTCGTACATCGCCGAGCCGGAGCGCGGCCGACGGAACTGGACGAAAACGAGGCACAAGCTCCGGTCTACGGCAATCGCCGGCGCGTACGCGGGGCGCGAGGCAAGCGCATCATGCGCCGCCGCGGCGAATACGTGGAGCGGTCCTTCGCCCACATGTACGACACCGGCGGACTCCGCCGCACGCACTTGCGGGGACATCAGAACATCCTGAAGCGGTTGCTCGTCCATGGCGGCGCGTTCAATCTCGGCTTGCTCATGCGGAAAACCTTCGGGCGCGGCACGCCGCGCGGGCTGCAGGGACGCCGGGTCGGTGTCGATGCACTTGAAATCGCCCTCGGCGCGCTCGCCGATCGCGTCTGGACGAGCGTCACGCGTCTCTGGGCGATCTCACGACCGCTGCCGTGCGTACCGCACGCCTATTCGACGACGGCGCTCGCGTGGTGATGTCCATCAGTTCCACCACGGGCTGCTAAGCCTTCGGAAGCATTGCCACCAGCGGCTCGAGGTTCTTCGGATCTGGCTTCAGCGTCCCCGGCGGAACGCGGGTGATCAGCTCCACGACCTTGTCGTTGAACGGGGTAGGGATCCCGACCTGACGGCCCTGCTCGGAGACGTAGCCGTTCAGGTATTGCACCTCGGTGCGCCGTCCGCGCATGACGTCCTGGAGCAGCGACGGCCGTCCGCCCGCCAGCTCTTTGGCCCGCTCCGCCATGTCGCGCTCCACGTCGGCCATCGTTCGCCCTTCGGCGGCGTCGATGAAGCGCTGCGCGGCGATGCCCCAGATCGGCTCCACCTCGTGACCGCGGGCGCGGCCGACCTTGATTGCCTCGGCGGCCAGATGGATGGCCACGCGACGGACGCCATCCTTCGTGCGGACCTCGGCCGAGCCGAGACCCGAGAGGCCGGCGAGGCCGTTGGCCATGCAGTTCACGGAGAGCTTCGACCATCGCTCGCCCCACAGGTTGGTCGTCACCTTGGTCGGGGCCACGTCGCACATGAGCTTGGCGATCCGCTCGGCGCGCTCGGTCACTTTGCCGTCGTGCTCGCCGATCTTGAAACCGATCTGGCCGTGGTCGGTGCGGATGGCGTGGCCCGGCTCGTACATGCCGGCGCCGATGGTGATGACGCATCCGAGACACCGCTCGCGGCCGGCCACCGCGGCCACGCGCTCGTCGTTGATGCCGTTCTGGAAATCGACGATGACCCCGTCGGGCTTCTTCAAGTACTGAAGCCCCAGCGAGACTGCCCACTCCGTGTCGTAGGACTTCACCGCGACGAACACGGCGTCGAACGGCTCCGCCACCGACTGGAGCTCGTGGATCCCGAGCGCGCGCACCGGGATCAGGTGTTCGCCGCAGGTGCCGGACAGCCGTAGCCCGATCTTCTTCATCGCCTCGACGTGATCCGGCCACTGGTCGATCAACGTGACGTCGTGCCCGGCCTTGGTCAGCATCCCGCCCACCACGCTGCCAATCGACCCGACGCCAATGATGCCGATGCGATAGCTCATCGTCTCTCTCCGTTTCATCCAAGAGGTCTTGCCGGAGTATACGCGGGCCGGGAAAGGGGGTACGCTCCGGCGAAACCGGCGTAGACCCGGCCTCTCGAGGAGGAGACAATGAACGTCTCGCGTCGTGACTTGATGGTTGCGGGCGCAGTTACGCTCGGTGCTTCCGGCCTTTTGCTCAGCGGCTCCGCGGGCGCCCAGGCGGGCGACGAGGCAGCGGTGACCGCGGCCGTCGAGACGCTGCGAAAGGGACTCCTCGAGGCCGACAAGGTGAAGTTGGCGCAGGTGGCGTCCGATCACCTCAGCTACGGCCACTCCAGCGCCAGGGTCGAGACCAAGGACCAGTTCATCACCGCGGTGCTGAACCGCAAGCAGACCGTCAAGTCGCTGGCCTTCCCCGAGTTGAAAGTGTCAGTCGCGGGCAACGCCGCCATCGCGCGCCACATCTGGCTGTCCGAATCCGAGCTCGAGGGCAAGACGACTCACACCAGGATCGGCGTGCTCCAGGTCTGGCAAAAGCAGGACGGCGGCTGGAAGCTGCTCGCGCGGCAGGGGTTCACGCTGCCGGCGGCGTAGTCCGCGCCTACGTCTTCTTGAACTTCGGCATCACCTGCGCTGAGAAGCGCTCGAGCTGTTCGAGGATCACCGCCTCGGGTGTGCCGACCGGCTGACCGACGTTGACGACTTCGAGGCCCGGGTACTTGTGCTGGATCTCCATGAGTTGCTCGGTGATCAGCTCCGGCGGCCCGATCAGCCACGTACCTGCCTTGATGGCGTTGCGCAGCGTCGGTAACCCGGCCTGACGCGCGCGCTTCGGATCGGCGACCGCGTCGATCTGCGCGGGCGTGAGGCCGGGCACGAACCCGAGCGGGGCGAACATCTTGATGTTCTCCTCGAAGAACGGCGTTGCTTCCTTGATGCCTTGCTCGACGCTGTCGGCGATGTGGAACGAAAAGCCGATGCAGAGATCCCCGCCGAGCGCGGTCTCGCGTCCGGCACGCGTGCGCGCTTCTCGAAACGCGTGCACGACCTTCTCGTTCGCGCCGCCCTGCGCCGCGCCGCCGCCGATGATGCCCTTGATGCCGTGCTTGGCCATGAAGTCGAGCGCCCGCGGGCTCGCGCTGACGACGGGCTGCCAGCACTCGACGGGCAGCGTCTTCGGGCGCGGCACCAGC
>QHWL01000406.1 GCA_003222555.1 Acidobacteriota bacterium
TGCCACGAGGGTAACTACTCGGTGACGAACACGCTCGCGAGTGCGCGCGCGGCAGAGAAGAGAGCCGCCGGGCAAGAGGCAGAAAAGGGTCGGAAGTGATCGAGCGGGCGGATCGTCTGCAACGAGGTGGATACTCAAGGTAGCGCTGTCATCGGCCGTTGGTGGGCAGATACACCCTGAATCCCCATATTCTCCTAGCCTCGACGAGCGGCAAATTCGCCAGATCCGGAAGCGCGCGCGAGACAGCGCACGCACCAAGTCCGAATCGATCACCAAGTCAGCCACCGGCTTGGACATGATCGTCATGAGAACACACACCTTCTCGAAAGCGGGTACGACATCCGCACGGTCCAGGAGCTCCTCGGCCACGCCGACGTCAGCACGACGATGATCTATACCCGCGTCCTCAACCGGGGCGGGCTGGGGGTGAAGAGCTCACTCGATCGGTAGTAGCGATGTTTACGCGCCGCTCCTTCGCAATGAAGCAGCGCATCCAAGGGCGAGCCGCCACGTTTACTTGCGAGCGCTCGCAATGATCCACGTTTCTGCAGGTATTGCTGGCGGCTGGATTCTCTCCGCGCAAGTGCTAACCATGCGTGCCAACAGTGGGATGAAAACCGAGAGACGCCTTTTTCCGCCGTATGTATCATTGCGAGATGGCGCGAGCGGTCTACTCCAATACTAGTTGGCCTTGACTCTGAAGCTTAAGCGCGACCCGGCACGTGTCCAGCACACGACCGGCGTTGATCCAATGCCAAGTTCAGCGTCCACATCGATTTCTAGGATTCACTTTTTGAAGGCTTCGAGAAACTTCGCGGTGTCGGAGTAGCCGTTTCGCACCGCGTGATTCCACGCCGTGCGGCCGGTCTTGTCCGCCGAATCGGGATCCGCTCCCTTGTCGAGCAGCACCTTCACGATGGCGGTGTCGCCGGTTGCCGCGGCGCCCATGAGGGGCGTCAGTCCGTCACCGTCGATGGCTTTTACGTCGGCGCCTGCCGCCAGCAGGAACTCGACCATGCCGATCTGGTGCTCGTGCGCCGCTGCGAGCAACGCCGTGGTCTCCCCGCCGTCTTTCGCGTCCACGGCGACGCCCTGCGTCAGCAGCGCTTTCACGAGGGGCATCTGTCCCTTTCGTGCCGCTGCCACCAGGAGGTCCTCGCGGCCTTTCCGCGCTCCAGCCTTCAGGAGCATCTCGCCGATGTCGAGGTAGCCCTTCGATGCCGCGTAGACCAGCGCGGTATAGCCGCTCATATCCGCGGTTTCGACATCCATGTGGCTGGCCAGCAGGGCGCTCACCACCGCAGCAGCGCCGCTGAAGGTAGCGGCCATGAGAGTCGTGCGCCCGCGTTGATCCTTCACGGTCAGGTCGGCGCCCGTCGCCAGCAGCGACCGCACGATGCCGACATGCCCGCCGTAAGCCGCGGCCATCATGGCGTTCAGGCCGTCATGAGTCTTGGCGTTGACGTCGGCGCCGCGCGCGATGAGAAGAAGAAGAGCATCTGTGTGGTTCGCTGACGCAGCGGCCATCAGAGGCGTGATCCCCTCCTTGTCGCCCAGCCCGACCTTCGCGCCTGCGTCGACCAGCGCCCGGACCACATCGGTTCGACCCTGCTGCGCGGCGGCCATGAGCGGTGTGACGCCCTCCCTGTCGCCCGCGTCCACGGCGGCGCCCCTGGCGACGAGGAGCTTTACGACCTCGACTCGTCCGTACAAGGCTGCGCGAAGCAGCGCGGTCTCGCCCGATTCAGATTGAACGTTGACCTTCGCGCCACCTGCCGCGAGCAGCGTCTGGACAATTTCGACCTCGCCGTCCATCGCGGCCCGCATCAGCGGCGTCACGCCTTCCGGGTTCGTGGCGTTCACATCGGCCCCCGTCGAGAGCGTCCGCCGGACCTCGTTGACGTCTCGGAGCGCGATCGCTCGAAAGAGCGGCGCCGTCGGATCGTCGGGATCGCTCGCTTTCCGATCAGGCTGCTGACCCTGAAGGGTCAACGCAAGCGCGAGGGTGATGGGTACCGCTAGCAACATTGCCTGGACCTTCCTGGCAAGAACAGCCCGCACCGGGGAATCGTCGCGGTCATGCTCGCAGCCGCCGGACCGGATCGTCGAAGTCATTCTCGCACACACGGTCATCTCAACGGCGAACAGGTCCTGGCCTACGATACTGACCCGCCCTATTGTCGAGGAAAAGTAGACGCGGAGGCCGGCCCCGTCGTCCGAGGCATCAGACTCGACCCACGCCGCGATTCTGGAGACGCTACGCTAGGAACCCACGTTGATTTCACCTTCTCCCTACGTTCTCAGATAAGTCGTTGATTTCAGAGGGAAAACGGCCGCAAACGGCGGCCGCTCGCGTGCTAGAATCGTGCGCCTGATGGCCCCCGGCTCTCACGCCAGCTCGATTTTCACGTTCAGCGATTTGGAGCTCGATTGTCGGTCTCGCGAGCTACGAAAACGCGGGCTGAAGCTTCGGGTTCTGCAGCAACCATTTCAAGTGTTGTCGACGTTGGTGGTCGCGGCAGGAGACGTCGTCATGCGGGAAGAACTGGGATGGCGGTTTAAGTGTCGTTGAAAGGAGACGACCAATGAAGCGAGTTACTTGCATTGCAGCGGGACTGATGCTGTTTGCGGTGTCGTCTGCTGCCCAGGCGCCGGCGGCAGGGCAGAAAGTGGGGCTCGCGACCAGCCTGCAACGCGCCTACGGTACCCTCAAGGGGAACCTCACGCAGGCGGCCGAGAAGATGCCCGAGGCCAACTACGGATTCAAGCCGGCTTCCGACCCCGATCTTCGTACGTATGGCCAGTGGATCGGCCACCAAGCCGACAACCAGTTCATCAACTGCGCCACCATCAAGGGCGTGCCGAACCCGAACCCTCCCCAGAGCAACGAGAAGAAGGCGACCAAGACTGATTTGGTCAAAGCACTGGCCGACGCGTTCGCGTTCTGCGACGCTGCGATTTCGGCTCTGACCGACCAGAGCGCGCTGCAGATGGTCAAGCAAGGAGAGGGCGAAACCGCGCGCGGCGGGGTGGTCTCCGCCCTGCTCTCGCACGGTCTCGAGTCGTACGGAATCGTCGTCGTTTATCTGCGCGCGAAGGGCATCGCGCCGCCCAACGCCGCCCCGGCGGGGGCGCGCGGTGGACGAGGCGGCCGCGGGGGGCAGTAGAGCGCCCACTCGAAGACTTCGTTTTTCAAGGCGCCCCGCGGTGCGACAGCGAAGGGCCTGGAGTGTTGTTGTGTTGTCTTCGCGCGAAGTGTCAAGAGCGTCAATTGGCGGCCTCTCACGGCGACCAACGATCCAGATTATCGACATTATCGACAGGGACGGCGGAGATGGCGTCCGCCGGCGTGAAACGGAAAACGACACCATAGAAGAACAGCTCGGCTTCGAGGCATCGGGCGATCGTGTCTGCAATCCGGAATCCGTGCTGCTCGCCTTCGAACGCGAGGAGCGCCACGGGCAGACCCTTCGCCCGAACGGCATCGGCCATCTTCCGCGACTGGTCCGGCGGCACCACCTGGTCCTCGAGGCCCTGAAACAGAATAAGCGGGCACGACAGCCTGTCCACGAAGTGGATGGGGGACCGCGCGCGATAGACATCCCGCCTGGCGGGGTACGGACCGACGAGTCGATCGAGGTACCGCGATTCAAACTTATGCGTGTCGCGCGTCATCGCCTCGAGATCGCTGATCCCGTAATAACTTGCGCCCGCCTTGAACACGTCGGGGCGGAACGTCAGCGCGGCCAGCGTCGTGTCCCCTGCGCTGTTGCCGCGAATGATCAGGCGATCCGCGTCAGATTTTCCTTGGGCCACCAGATGAGCCGCGGCGTTCACGCAGTCGGCGACATCCACGACCCCCCACTGTCCGTCGAGCCGTTGTCTATAGGCCCGGCCGTAGCCCGCGCTGCCGCCGTAGTTCACGCCTACCACGCCAAAGCCGCGACTCGTCCAGTACTGAAGCTCGAGATTCAGCGTGGGCCGGTGCATCGCCGTGGGACCGCCGTGACTGATGACGATCAAGGGAGGCCGTTCGCCGGCGGGCGGCGTGAAATCACGATTGGTCGGCGGGTAGTAGAATGCGTGCGCGGTGAGGCCACGTTCGGTCGGAACCTCGAGCGTCTCTGGCATCGAGAGATAGCCGGGATCGATCGTGAGCGTCGATGCCACTCGGATCGTCTCGACGGCTGCCGTCGCCAGAGTGAGCCGTACCACCGCGTCAGGGGCCCGCGACGAGCTTCCGATGAACACGGCATGCGTACGGCTTGCCGCGATGTTGTCGCTCGGCTCCACATCCACGTCAATGGGGACGAGCGCGCCGGACCCGACATCGATGCTCGCGAGCCGCCATCGTCCGTCGTCGAGGTACGTCGAGAGGAGGCGCGACCGGTCGGAGAAAGCCCAGGTTGAGGCGCCAAACACCCATTGGGCGCGACCGAACTCCGCCGCCATCGGGTGGACGGCCTCCACCTGCCCGGCGCGCAGACAGTAGAGATTCCACCAGCCGCTGCGATCTGACACGAAGTACAGCGTCCCGTCGTCGGGAGACCACCCTGGCTGGAAGACGGACTCACCCACGCCGCCTGCGACCAGGGTCTGATGCATGAGCCCACCGTCCGGGCCAACGTCCGCGGTCCACAGCTCGGTGCTGTCCCACGGCATGTCGGGATGGCGCCACGCCAGCCAGGCCAGGCGCGAGCCGTCGGGACTGAACTGCGGGCTCGAATAGAAATCGTGACCGGAGGCGATCACCGTCGCCGCCGCCGGCGGACCATCGAGCGCCACGCTCACAAGCGTCGTGACCGCTTCGCGATCCGTTGACGTGTGGTCCTCTTGCACGCAGACGAGTCGCGGCCGCCGAGGATCGACGGTGTAATCCGCGTAGCACCACTTACCGGCCGGCGTGAGCGGCTCTGGAACGCCGCCCGCCTCCAGCCGGTACACTCGCTGGTCCGCGAACTCCGAGAAGTAAATGGTCCGCCGCGACACAGTGTACGCTGCGCCACCGTACTCGTGGACACGGGTTCGCACGTTGGTCCCGATGGGAGTGACGTCGGCGATCCGACCGTGCGGGCTGCGCGTGACCACCACGCTACGCCCGCCCTCCTCCGGCCTTCGTTCGAGCCAGTACAGATCGTCGCCGTCGAGGATGACCCGGCTCAGTTGCACGCCACCAGCGGCGACGCTGCGGGCTGACAGTGGTGACGTCCACGTGCCGTACGGCGCGGTGATCGGCCCGAGTCCAGGGGCCTCGATGATGGGGCGTGACGCGCTCACGGCCGCGGCGAGTGCATCACGAGATCGCGATAGCGATAGGTGATCGGTCCCACCGCCTCGTTGAGGGCCTCATCGACGATGACGCGCTGCGCTGACAGCCGGCAGACGGGGTCCGTGGCGGCAGC
>QHWL01000407.1 GCA_003222555.1 Acidobacteriota bacterium
CAGCGGGAATCGGCCTTTACCTGGCTTGAGCGCGCTTACGACGCCCGGGACGTGCACCTGATCTACCTGACCGAGGACGCGAAATGGGATTCGTACCGCGCCGATACCCGCTTCGAGGCACTCATCGCGCGCTGTGGCTTCAGGCGCGCCGCCGGCCCGGCCCCATCGCAGTGAGGATGAGTAGCTGTCCCGGCGCACCTGCCGGCCGAAATCCAACCGGTGATCGAGGTCGCCCACATCATCGGGTGGCAGATCGCTTCGTAAGTGTTACCGCGAGGATTAACCACGTTTCGGCAGGTTGGGCGATCTTCAACGGTCGGTCGCATTTTAGTAGAATCGCGCGTACCTCGTGTTATGCAGCGAGCCAAAGGGTGCCCACTTGTGGCCCGCTGCGACGGCATCCCGCACGGCTTCGGCTTGACCAAGGAGCAGTTCCAAAACAGGAGGCACGTCGCGGACAGACTTGGGAAAGGGCTGGTGGGAGGGCATGGCTGAGAGGGACATCGTGACGAGCGGCGGCGCACGACGCGTGGTCTGTCAGCGCCTGATGTGGATAACCCTCGTCCTACTGGTTGCGAGCCTCGTCCATGCTCAGGCCCCGCCCCCGGCGAAGAACCCGCATGAGGGCGATCCCCAGGCCATCCGCCTTGGCACGGCGCGCTTCCAATTGGTTTGCGCGGAGTGTCACGGGATGGATGCCAAAGGCGTCTTCGGCCCGGACCTGACGATGCTGTGGGCGTCGGGGCTCACCGACGATCGGATCTTTCGGACCGTCCGGCAGGGTGTGCCCGACAGTTCGATGCCCCCGACGCCCCCGAGCCGGCTCCCCGACGATGAGGTGTGGGCGATCTTGGCGTATCTGCGCACCTTGACAACGACGGCCCCAGCGCCGCCTGTGAGCGGAGATGCGGTCAACGGCGAGCGAGTGTTTCGGGCGAACTGCGTCGCCTGCCACCGCGTCAACGGTGACCGGACTTGTCTCGGATTGGATCGAGTCGTTCCCGCGAAATCCTGATCCGCAAGATCCGCGACGCCAGCGCGTCCATCGTTCCCGGATACAAACCCGTGACGCTCGTGACGACCGACGGTCGACGCGTCCGTGGCGTCACCAAGGGCGACGACGCTTTCTCGATTCGGATCATGGACACGCGCGAGCAGCTCCAGGGCTACTTGAAGTCCAGCTTGCGAGAGATCATCGAGGAGCCTCGCTCTCTGATGCCGGACTTTGACGCGCAGCGCCTGGGCGAGCGTGATCTCGACGACCTGCTTCGGTACCTGAGCACGCTGCGCGGGGCGGGCCCGCCGCGGCGTTGAAGGAGACAGCATGCATGTCATGTGTCGGTTGGCAGCGTTGGGTGGACTGGTCGCAGCGGCCGTCGCATCGCTCACGGCGCAGCAGCCGTCGGGGCCGGTGATAACCGGGCAGGACCTACTCGCCGGGCTGGCGAACCCCACGCGCTGGCTTACCTACTCGGGCGACTACAGCGGGCGGCGCCACAGCCCGCTGACGCAAATCACGCCCGAGAACGTGCGCCGGTTGACGGCGCAGTGGACGTTTCAGGCTGAAACGATGGCGCTCAGCAGGGGGTTCGAGGCGACGCCCCTGGCCGTCGACGGTGTGCTGTATGTGACCGGTTCGAACAACTACGCCTGGGCTCTCGACGGGCGGACCGGCCGCCCGTTCTGGAAGTACCGGCGCGAACTGCCCAACAACCTCACTTACGGCGCGTCGGCGCCGGTGAATCGCGGCTTCGGCATCCTGGGCGACCGACTGTTCATGGTGACCCTCGATGCACACCTGCTCGCCATGGACAGCAGGACCGGCCAGGTTGTCTGGGACACGGTCCTCGATGACTATCGCGTCGGGTACTCCGCGACATTGGCGCCCCTCATCGTCCGGGACAAGGTGATCGTCGGAATCTCGGGCGGCGAGTACGCGACCCGTGGGTTCATCGACGCCTACGACCCGCAGACCGGGAAGCGTGTCTGGCGGTTCTACACCGTGCCGGGAGCCGGCGCACCGGGTAGCGAGACGTGGCCGAACATCGACGCGATGAAGCGCGGTGGCGGCGGCGCCTGGATGACCGGGAGCTACGATCCAGAGCTAAACCTGATCTATTGGGGTACGGGCAATCCCAACCCCGATTACGACGGTTCCGGCCGCAAGGGCGATAACCTTTACACGTGCTCGCTGCTGGCGCTCGATCCGCACTGAAGTGGTACTACCAGGCCACGCCTCACGACATCCACGACTGGGACGCGAACCAGGTGCCGGTGCTCGGCGACGTGACGATCGGCGGCCAGCCGAGAAAAGTCGTGATGTTGGCCAACAGGAACGGGTTCTTCTACGTGCTCGACCGGGTGACCGGCACGCTGCTTCTAGGAAAGCCGTTTGGCGAGCAGACGTGGGCGCGGGAGATCGGCGCCGACGGGCGGCCGATCGTGCTCAATGAAACGGGGACCAAGGAGTGCATTCCCGATGCCCACGGCAGCACCAACTTCATGCCGCCGTCCTACGATCCCCGCCGAGGCCTGTTCTTCGTCAACACGCGCGAAACGTGTGCGGCGTACGTCCCCGTCAAGCAGGAGATCAAGCCGGGTCTTGCATCGACTGGCGGCGGCGTCCGGCGGGTGAACGATCGAAACACCTACGGCGCCCTGAGGGCCATCGATCCGAGGACTGGGGAACGAAAGTGGGAGTTCAGGTATCCTTCGCCCACGCTTGCCGGCGTAATGTCGACCGCGTCGGGCGTCGTCTTTGCCGGTGACAACGAAGGGAACTTCACGGCATTCGACGCCCAGCACGGCAAGCCGCTCTGGCATTATCCGACTGGGTCGTCCATTTGGGGCGCGGCCTCGATGACGTACATGCTGGACGGTCGCCAGCACGTGCTCATTGCCGCCGGCAACACGCTCGTCGCGTTTGCGCTGCCCGAAGAGTAGGCCGAGTCCGCACCATCTGTAATGGCCTGATCTGGGCGTCAACCGTGCGATGGAGTCGATTCACGCGGCTGTTTTCACCGCGCTTGCCGGCGATGCGGAAGCGCGAGTGGATGGCCGAATTGGAGGCATCGCGTAAAGATCCGCTGACAACAACCCTGAAGGTGCACTTACAGATTTAGGCCCGCGCGAAAATTGGCTTTCAAAATCGATACGGGGCCTCACCCATGACGCGAAGACGCTAAGTCGCCGTTTCCGAGCCGCATAACACTCCCGAAACGTTCGTCATTGCACAAATGAATCTTCCACGCGCTGCTCGGCTGGCGGCACGCCGATTGCGACGCGGTACGGGGAGCATCGGGATTTTATGCGACCTCATGAGCGCTCGCGTCCTCACAGGCGCTCTGAAACCCCCGCTCCTCACTCCGTGGAAGGCCTTAAGCATATCGCTGTCGTCGTCGCGGCCGTCTGTGTGCTCGTCGTCACGCCCGCATACGCAGCTGGGCCTCCGGCACACCGGCCGCCTATGGCTGGCACTCGCTCGCAGCTCAAAGCGGTGCGAGTGTTGCCCGCGCGCGACTCCATTCGCATCGTGTTCGTCGTTCAAGGGCAAATCCGCTACGAATCGACGCGGACCGCGCGGCCGGCCAGGATCACCATCGACATCCTCCGGACCACAATAAGCCCGGTGCTGACGCACCGAGAGATCCTGAGCGAGCACCCGGCGCTCATCAGGATTCTTATCGCTCGTTTCGCCGGTTCCACGCGCGTCACTCTCGATCTTGCCGCCGCGGGATCCTACAACGTCTATCGCGCGCAGGCCTCGAGCCAGCTCGTCGTCGACATCAAAACGATGGCTGGCGAAGCCGCCGCTCGCGCCGTACCGCCACCACCGCCGGTGCCGCCGACGCCATCCGTTCCTATGGAGCCCGCACCGTCGACAGCCAGGCCGACGAGCGTCAACCCTGATCCGTTGCGTCTGGCGACCGTCCGAATTCCCTGGATCGCGCGGCGGCCCGACATGGGGGAGTTCACGGCTGCTAGGTCGCTCCCGGAGGGAGTACGCGTGGCAGGCTTCCGTCAGCGTGAACCTGCCGATGGCAGTCCCGTCAGCGAGGGCACGCTCGCGTACCTCTCCTACGACAGTGAAAATCTGTACGCGCTGTTTGTCTGCAAAGATGAGCCAGAAAAAATCCGAAGTCATCTGACACCGCGCGAAGAGATCGGCGGCGACGATCAGGTGACCGTTTACCTCGACACGTTTCACGATGGGCGACATGCGTACGTGTTCGCGAGCAATCCTTCTGGCGTCCAGCAGGACGGCATCATCAACGAGGGCGGCGATCCGAGCTATGCAATCGACACACTCTGGTACTCGCAAGGCCGTCGGACGCGCGACGGATTCGTCGTGCTGATCGCCATACCATTCAAGAGCATTCGATTCTCGAGCGAATCCATCCAAGAGTGGAGGATTGCGATCGGCCGGACGATCGCGCGCCGCGGCGAGACCGCGTTCTGGCCGTACATCAGCCCGCGCGGCCAGGGGTTCCTTCCACAGATGGGCTTTCTCGAGGGACTCGAACTCATTTCACCCGGTCGAAACGTTCAATTCACGCCCTATGGAACATTCACAGAGACGGAATCGCGGGATCCCGACACTCTCCGCACCGTGCGTTCTGATCAGCGACGCGCCGGATTCGACACGAAGGTCGTCGTGAAAAACGCCGTCACAATTGACGCAGCAGTCAACCCGGACTTCAGCGAGATCGAATCGAACGATCCGCAGATGTTCGTGAACCAGCGCTTCGAGGTCTTCCTTCCGGAGAAGCGGCCTTTCTTCACCGAGAATGCGGCGATGTTCGCGACACCGATCAACGTCTTCTTCTCGAGGCGAATCGAGGACCCGGGCTTCGGCGTCAAGGTGACCGCCCGATCGACCAGGTGGGCCATCGCTGGCCTGGGCGCAAACGATCGGGCAGTCGCGGCACAGGACGCCGCCGGCTTGTTCGGACGCGGAGCCGCGGTAAGCGCCGCACGCATCGAGCGCAATTTCGGAGACCAGTCGAAGCTTGCCGTCCTGGCGACCGAGCGGCAGATGGGCCGCGGCTCCAACGCGGTCGTGTCGGTCGACGGCCGGATGAATCTGAGTCCTCTGTGGACGATTTCAGGCCAAGCGGTTCGCAGCGATGATGTCGATCAAAACGGCGGGCGTGTGAAGGGCGCGGCGTACTTTGCGGGGATTGCGCGGAATGGTGGGCACTTCACCTACATTGGCAGCTACCGCGACATCGACGGCTCATTTCGTGCGCCGCTTGGCTACGTGCCGCGCGTCGACTTGCGCGCGGCGGAGCAGTACGCGAGCTACGTGTGGCAACCTGACGATTCGGGCGTGTGGAGCTTCGGACCTAGCGTCAGCTCCGTGGTCGATTGGGATCGGGCCGGCCGTCTGCAGGACCAGTGGACGACCGCGGAACTGTCGTTGTCTGTCGCAGGCCAGATTGAAGCCCACGCCGCACGGAACGAGGCGCTTGAGCTTTACGCCGGCGTCCCGTTTCGGACCAGATCGACGAGCGTGTCGCTATCGAGCACCACTCCTGCATGGGTGTCGCTGTGGGCATCATATTCGCGAGGCACGGGCATCAACTATTCCCCGCCCGCTGGCATGGCGCCGTTTCTCGGCAATACGCAGGCGGTGTACACGTGGCTGACGCTCCGACCAGCGCCTCG
>QHWL01000408.1 GCA_003222555.1 Acidobacteriota bacterium
CGCGCCGACACTTACGACGCGTTCAAGCAAGCCATGGAAGGGCGGCCGGGGTTCGTGATTGCGCCCTGGTGCGGATCGGCCGCCTGCGAGGCGCAGATCAAAACCGACACGCAGGCGACCATCCGCAACATGCCGCTCGACCGGTCGACGCCGGCAGGCCGGTGCGTCCGGTGCGATAACCCCGCCCAGGCGGAAGCATGGTTTGCCAAGGCGTACTAATCACCCAACGATCAGACAGAAACCGACGCTGGCCACGAAGGCACGAAAACACGAAGCAGATCATGTCTTTCTTTTCGTGTCTTCGTGCTTTCGTGGTTGCATTTCGTTGCGGCTCGTGACGAACTTCGGCCAGCGCTTCTGAATCCTCTTCATCACCGCGTGGCGGCGCGTGATTCGCTCGCGTTCGACGATGGAGTGGAACGAGTCGGCTAGATGCTGCCGCCACCACTCGTCGTCCCATCGCTGGTGGGCTGTTGCGATCGCCTCGAGACACGTCGCGTTACCCACGAGCGACAGCGCCGTAAGAAACTCAACCGGCAGCGGCGCCGCACTCGCTTTCAGCGACTCGCACAAATCGTACAGCGCCAAACGGCTCCCCCGGTTCGCCAGCACCACGTGCGCGGCTGCGCGCGCTCTGAGCCATTCCGGGCCGCGACCAGCCGGTACCAACGCTTCACGCTCGCGGACGCGCTCGATGATGCGGTGAACGAGCGGCAGCGCGAGCGCGCCTCCGCCGTGCACAAGCGCCTGACGCAACGCCTCCGGATCGTCTTCTAAGCCAACCTCGGCCGCGGCGGTCAGATAGGTCAGGTGGGGCCTCCCCGACCCACCCGACCTCCCCCCGGGCGCGCGCGATTCCACTTGCGCCCGAATTTCGGCGTTCGCATCGTCCCGCAGCGCTTGCCACAGCGGCTTGACCGTTGAGGCGGGCAGATCGGCGACCGCGCGAATGGCGGCGAGGCGGATCTGTTCATCACGCGTCTTGTCGAGCGCCACTTCGGCGAGCCGATCGAGCGCGGCTGCGCCGCGCCGGCCCCGAAGAAACGTCCGCGCGACCCCGATTGCCGCGGTAGCGACGGCCTCGTCGGCATCGCGAACCGCGCGCAGCGCCGAGTCGAGGGCCCGAAGATCGGCGATCGCTTCGAGCGTCCGGAGCGCCGCTGTCCTTGCGGGAGGAGCCGCGTCGGACTCGACGAGCGCAACGAGACGCTCCACGGCGCGCGCGCCGATCACCGTCAGCCGCGCGACGGCCGCTTCGCGCGTGACGACGCTCTCGGCGGAAAGGCCGGAAACCAGCGCGTCGATTTGTTTACTGGAAGACGTTTTGATGACCACGTTTCAGATCAAAACAGAAACGCCCGAACGCCCAAAAGCACCCGGCGATGCCTGGTGTCCGCGTTTGAGCCCGTGACAAAACGCGAACGTTTGCGCGCAGAGCTCGCAGAGCACGCCGATGCATCCTTGCGCAGTTCTTCTCCGCGGTCTGCGTTGAACGTGATGTATTCACAATCCCTTAGGCGGACTCTTCATCAGTGAGGCGGTGGTGCATGATACCAGTCTGGCAACCTAGTGAAGCACGCCGGTACCCGCGGGGGATCAAGCCGTCTGTTCAGTTGTGAACACTGCTTGTTCCCCGAAGGCAAGTACTCTGCGAGCATGAGGTCCAAGAGCGGTCGCAGCTTCAATGTCCAGGAGTTTCTCGATTCTGAGGGCCTCGCCAGAAAAATCGTGGAATATCGGCGCGCGGAGGCTATTTTCACGCAAGGAGACGTCTGCGAAAGTGTTTTGTACATCCAAAAAGGCGGTGTGAAGCTCTCGGTCCTTTCGAAGACGGGTCGAGAGGCGATTGTGGCGATGCTGGGGCCTGGCGACTTCTTTGGCGAGGGATGCCTGGCGGCTCAACCGGTGCGCATGGGGAGTGCCACGGCCATCACCTCGAGCACGATCCTCCTGATCGAAAAGGACCAGATGATTCGGCTCCTTCACAAGCAGCACGCACTCTCGGATCGGTTCATCGCTCACATGCTGGCCAGAAACATCCGCGTCGAGGAGGACTTGATAGACCAGCTGTTCAACTCGAGCGAGAAACGGCTGGCTCGGACGCTGCTGCTGCTCGCGCGTTACGGCAAGCAGGACAAGCCGCAGAGGGTTCTTCCGAAGCTGTCGCAGGAGACGCTGGCGGAAATGATCGGCACCACGCGCTCGCGCGTCAACTTCTTCATGAACAAGTTCAAGAGACTGGGGTTCATCGAAACCGACGGTGGCCTCAAGATCAACAGCTCTCTGCTGAGCGTCGTCCTGCACGACTGAGAAGCCTGATGAAAACAGTTCCGATGCTGGCTATCGTCTTGGTCGTTGGCTTACACACGCGCGGCTGACCGGCGCATAGTTCCACCGCCCGCGCGTCTGTCCTGTTGCGCACTGTCGTGTCGCGACATCTCGTGATCCACCCTGCACCCGCACAGGAGAATCGGTGACGAACGGACACGCGCAGAACACTTGGGATCGCGGATTCTTAATCGGGATCATCACGGGCGGCGTGATCGGCGCCGGCCTCGCGCTGTACTTCGCGCCGCGGGCGGCAGCCGAGCTCCGCAAAAGGATGTCTGGCTCGGCGCGCAATCTTGGCGACGCGGCCAAGGAACAGCATCAACGAGCCAGCGCTCACGTCAGCGACGCGGTGGATGAGATAACGAGGAAAGGTCAGACCGTTCGTGACCAGGTGGCCGACACCGCCGTGCGCGGTGCGCGCGAAGTCGAGCTGTTCGCGTCGACAGCCAAGCCGGATCGGAGGACCCGCCACGGAAAGATACTCTCGGCCCCTGGCAGTCGCGCCACACGCGGTAGGGGAGGACAAGAATGAGCGTCCTTCGATGAGCTTCGGCCGCATACGCACACGCGCTCACACTCGCAAACCTGCGCACGCACGCGCGCACAGGATCTTCGCCGAGCTTGGCGAGCACGCCGGTCTTGCCATCTACAAGCCGCGAGATCGGCGCGATTTGAAGCAACAGCTTCTCGGAGCGATCGGTCGGACGATCGATTTCAATTTCGCGGGAATTGCGGGAGAAGACGAACCGTTCGCCGGTCAGAACCTGTATCAGGAGTGCGGAGCGACGAACATCCTGCAGAGTTCGTGGATTCCGGAGCAGGACCTGGAGTTTCTCGCGCCGGGTGCTGGCCGGCCAGATCCTGTCAAATAGGCATATGAAGCTCGCCTTGGGAGTATTCGTCGCGTTGATGGTCGCCTTCGGTACGGGCTGGCTCTGGGGCTCGTCGGGCAGGTGGGATGCGGATCGCATCATCCGGGCGGCCCAATTGCGCAGCGACCTGTTCGAGGCGCGAGGTTCGGTGCTGGGCGCTCGCGTCGAGCTGTACAACCTCAACTTCGGCAATGCCAGCCGGCACTTCGAAGATGCCAAGGGCCTGCTGCGGCGCGCGGCAGAGCGACTCAACACCGCCGGCCAGCAGGAGGACGCGAAGCGGTTGGATCCGGCGTTGGCCCGGCTAGATGA
>QHWL01000409.1:0-497 GCA_003222555.1 Acidobacteriota bacterium
GTTGCCCGTCGCGCAACACGACCTCGAACTCGATGAATGAACCCAAGCCCTCGACTTGATCGAGATGGATCCGCGTCTGCCCAAACAGAAATACGCTTCGCCGTTTCCTCACGGTCGCGCGCACTCCCAACGAGCGGGCGAGCACATCGCGTAGAGAGGCAGGGTCGGACGAAGGTGCTCGAAAGTAGTTCGACACTTTTGGACCCGGATCGTCGGCACGCTGATAGTAGATGAGTTCGCCAGTGCCATCAGCAGACTCGCGCAGCTTCAGACGCCCGGTAGGAACGTTGTAGAACGTGTCGATCTGAACCAGTTCGTCAGGCGCGGTCGTGCCAAACGACTCCATACGTGCGCGCATCGCCCTCGGGTCGGTCACACGAGCCTTGATTTCGACGTTGCTCGCCATCAGTGTCGCGTTGCCAGGGTGTCGACTCCAGGTCAGCTTACTGCTGAATAAGAATCGATTCGATCGTCAATCGTACCGCAGCGCAACCGCG
>QHWL01000409.1:576-3794 GCA_003222555.1 Acidobacteriota bacterium
CTTACGAAAAGTACAAGAAAATTCGCGCTTTACGTCTAGGCAATGGCCGGGGTGGCCGCAAAATTCGTTCGGTAGCAATTGACACCCGGAATGCGCGTCTTGTACGTTGTCCATCGCCGTTCCTTCGACGCTTCAGCTGTCGTGAGGAAGGGGGCCGTGACGAAGATGTTGCCACCCGAGAGGTACATCGCCTCGGGAACAGCTTTCGCAGGACGATGAGCCAACGACCCTAACGAGCGAATCAAGAGGTGTCCATGCGCAATACAATCAGGACACTGACACTGCTGGTCGTCGCCGCGATCCTTCCCAGCGCCGCGTGGGCCCAGGTAACCCTTGCCGGCACCGTCAAGGACGCTTCGGGCGCCGTACTACCCGGCGTCACCGTCGAAGCTTCGAGCCCTGTACTGATTGAAAAAACGAGGGCGGCCACGACCGACGACAGCGGGCAGTACCGTATCGAGAGCCTGCAACCGGGCACATACAATGTGACGTTCACGCTCGCGGGGTTCTCCATCTTGAAGCGCGATGACGTGGCGCTGTCGGGTACTGGCGTCGTCAAGATCGACGCGGACATGAAGGTCGGCGCGGTCTCGGAGACGGTCACCGTCACCGCTGAAACGCCTGTGGTCGACGTGCGGAGCACGCGGCGTGAAGTCACACTCGACAATGCAACCATCCGAAACCTTCCGAGCGTCCGCAGTTATAGCTACCTGCTTACTGCGGTTCCCGGGCTGCAGACCAACAACAACAATGTCAACACTGGTCCGGTCTTCGCGATCTTCCCGATTCACGGCGGCCGCGGCGTCGAATCGCGCCTGACGGTCGACGGACTGAACATCAGCAACCCGCCCGGCGGCAACCAGCCGTCGAACTACGTCGCGGACATCGGCAACGCGATGGAAGTGACGATGACCACGTCAGGCGGCCTCGGCGAGTCGGAGACGGCCGGCCTCACCGTCAACGTCGTCCCGAGGCAGGGCGGCAACAGGTTGTCGGGCATGCTGTTCGCGTCCGGCTTCTCGCAGGGAATGCAGGCAAGCAACTACACGTCGGAGCTGGCCGCACGTGGTGTCACGCAGCCGAATCCGGTGTACCACGTGTACGACGTCAACGGCGCGGTCGGCGGGCCCATCGTCAAGGACCAGATCTGGTACTACATGAGCGTCCGCGAACAGGGGCAGCGGCAGAACACGCTGAACCTGCACTACAACCAGAACGCAGGCGACCCGAACGCGTGGACGTACGTCCCCATTCTCAGCCAGCCCGCGTACTCGGATCGCACCTGGGAGAACTACACGCCTCGCATCACCTGGCAGGCGTCGCAGCGCAACAAGTTCTCGTTTGTGTGGGATGAACAGCCGATCTGCCGCAAGTGCACGGGCACGACCTCGCTCAGCGGCTCGCCGTCTCCGACCACCTCGCCCGAGGCGGACGGCCTCGGCGAGTTCAAGCCGCAGCGCGTCCAGCAGGCGCATTGGACCTCGACGGTGACCAACAAGCTGCTGCTCGAAGCGGGGCTCGGCACGAGCTATTACCAGTGGGGCGGTCGCGAGCGCAACCCGAACCCGACCGAGAACCTGGTGCGCGTGTTCAACATTGGCCAGGTCATTGTGCCCGCCACAGCGACGACGCCCGCGATCGCGGGGAACTTTTTCTTTCGCTCGCAGAACTGGCTGGTCAACCAGACCAACGGGGTGAACTGGACGGCGTCGGCGTCGTACGTGACCGGTTCGCACGCCATGAAGTTCGGATACCAGGGCTACTGGTGGCGGGACGACCGTGAGCTGCACGTCAATTCGCAGGACGTGCAGTACACGTTCATCGGCGGCGCACCGTCCTCGATCACCGAGTACGTCAACCCGTACACCCTGAAGGCACGCGCGATGCAGGCGTCGCTGTACGCGCAGGAGCAGTGGACGTTCAAGCGCCTGACGCTGCAGGGTGCGCTCCGGTGGGATCATCCGTGGAGCTGGTTCCCCGAGCAGGTCGAGCCGAAGACCCGGTTCTTCCCGGGCGCGACGTTCCCGCGCACGGACGGCGTCACGGGCTATAACGACATCACGCCGCGCATGGGCGCTGCCTACGACGTCTTCGGTCACGGGAGGACGGCGCTGAAAGTGAACCTTGGCAAGTACCTGCAGGGTGCCAGCGTGAGCAATCTTGCCTACAACGCCAATCCCGCGCTCCGCATCCCGTTCGGGCCCGGCCTGTCGGGCGGCGGCATCTTCAACCCGGGCGTCAGCCGGGCGTGGACCGACGCGAATCGCAACTTCATTCCGGACTGCGACCTGACGAATCCGCTGGCGCAGAGCCCGGTGACGACCGGCAGCATCGACACGTGCGGCGCGATCAACAACCTGCAGTTCGGTTCCAACCAGCTCGTCGGCGCGACCTTCGACCCGGACCTGCTCCACGGCTGGGGCATCCGTCCGTCGGACTGGTCGTTCGGCGTATCGGTGCAGCAGGAGATCCTCCCGCGCGCGTCGGTGGAGGTCGGCTACTACCGTCGGTCGTTCACGCAGTACACGACGGGCGGGACGGTAACCCATAACCTCGTGGTCTCCCCCAGCGATCTCAGCGCCTTTACGCTGCGCGTGCCGAGCGATCCGCGTTTGCCGGGAGGCGGCGGCTACTCGGTTGGCCCGATCTACGATCTGAACCCGAGCGTGTTCGGCCGGTCGAACCTGCTGATCGAGCCGACTGACAAAGTGGGCAACGACACGCGTGTGTTCAACGGCGTGGACGTAACCTTCAACGTGCGCGGCACGCACGGTTTCGCGTTCTCGGGTGGCACCAGCACGGGCAAGGTCGTGAACGACTTCTGCGACATTCGCGCGAAGGCTCCGGAAGCCACCATCGGGGTAGCTACTACCTGCTGCTGACCCCCTACTGCCATCAGGAGTCGCCCTTCCAGACGCAGTTCCGTGGCCTGGCGACCTATATGATCCCGCACATCGACGTGGTGCTCAGCACGGTGTATCAGGACAAGACCAACGTCGGCACCGACCAGCTCGTGTCGTTGCCCGCCAACTACACGATGACGGCGACGGACCTGGCTGCCGCAGCGGCGCAGCTCGGTCGTCCGCTGACCGCCGTTACCTCGCCGACGATCAATCTGACCGGCCCGGGCACCCTGTATGGCGACCGCGTGCGCCAGCTCGATCTGTCCGCGAAGAAGATCATCCGCATCTCGAGTCGGCGGGTGACGGTTGGTGTGG
>QHWL01000410.1 GCA_003222555.1 Acidobacteriota bacterium
GTCGGGACTATGCGGGCGACCGTCCGTCGGGATGATGCGATAAGTGTCGGGGTTTTGATAGAAGAAGAGCATCTCAGTCGGCGTCTGCACAATTTTGACCGGTGGGCCCATGCGTGGGACGCCTGCCGGCATGCAGGTGTATACGGGATCTCGAGCGTTCCCCTCCTGGTCCAGCCTCTGAACAATGTCCCAGTATTGCGGCTTGTACCACGGCCGGTTTTGGTCCATTCTCCGGAGTAGCGTGTTGTCTCGCTCGAAGTTGGTGTAGTCACCACCTCTGGCCCGGACACCCACCTTGATGTTGTTGGGATCTTGGGGAGCCTCCACGTTCGCGGTGCCGGTCCATGTTCCGGTGAGATCGACATGTCCATCGGCCGCCATGGCTCTCGGCGCAGAGCCATCGACGTTCCGAGGGGTCACGGCTGCTGATTGGCCGGCGATACTCGCGGAAGGAAAGCAGAAGCAGACGAGGGCGGCCGCTCTGACCAGGACCTTACTGAAAAGACGGTTCATTTGCTGGCCTCCTTTTCGAATTCCTACTGAGGATCGCTGGTCTGGTTGGGGTCGGTGGCCGCGATGGTGATCGTGCGACCATCCGCAAGCTTGATGGTGTTCGCGAGTCCTGACTTCGATCCGTCCTTGGAGGCCAACGCTGTCACGGTGATCATGTCGCCAATCTTGATCGCACCCGTCCCTCGCCCCAGACCGACCTTACGTAGTTGGCCTGGGGCAACCAACTCGAACGCCCAAGGGGTCTGAGTGCCGTCGGCATTCTGCTCGTCGACGTACAAGTACCCGTGCGGATTGACGAAATCGATTCTTGTAACGCTTCCCGTCACCGTCAGGGGCTTCTTGATGTCAAACTGCGCTTGGACAGCGTGATGGGCAGAAGTCGACGCCCCAACCAGAGTCAAAAGACCAGCCGCGAATAGGAATCTACCCTTCATGGGCCTACCTCTTGGAAAAAAAGGATGGACGGATCGCGAAATCACCCGCACACCTGGCCCGAGCTTGGTCGATTGCTGGCCGTCCGAGGCTCGGGTGGGACAGTTCACGCAGTTTACGCTTCCCACCATCGTGAAGCAAGCCTATCAGCCGCGGGAGCTGCAGCTCGGGTTCCGTTTCGCGTTCTGAGGCGCGCTGAAACGTGCGCTTCCCTGACGTTTGGCTTCCCTGACGTTTGTTGACACCTTTGACGCGTGGACGTAAATTCAGCCCGCTGTTGTGGCCGACCGACGCCCTCGGGTCGGACATGTGCACAGCCGCCAGGACCAACTTGCTTGGTTTTCGATGAGATCGAGCGCAGTCAGACGACTGTTGACGGTTAGCGCGATCGTCGCGTTGCTGCCCGTCATCGCGCACGCGCAGGAAGCGGTCCTCAGTGGCACGGTGACCGATTCCACGGGCGGCGTGCTGCCAGGGGTGACGGTCACCGCGCTGCACGAGGCGTCGGGCAACACCTTCGTGACCGTGACCGATGAGCGCGGGACCTACCGGCTCCCCGCGCGCGCGGGAGTCTTCAAGATCACGGTGGAACTGACCGGCTTTGGGACCGTCACTCGGAGCGGCCTGGAGCTGCTGGTAGGACAGCAGGCGGTCGTGAACCTCCAGATGGCGCCATCGACTGTGCAGGAGACCGTGACAGTGACCGGGGAAGCGCCGCTGATCGACACGACCAATTCGAGGGTGGGCGGGAACATCGACCCGCGGCAAATGCAGGAGCTGCCCGTGAATGGCCGCAACTGGGTGGATCTCACCTTGCTGGCGCCGGGGAGCCGGCAGAACGCGGTGAGCGAAACGCCCGTCGCTGGACAAGGGACCACCGTGCAGTTTCAGCTCAATCTCGACAATCAGCAGGTGACGAACCTCGTGGCTGTTGGTTTCGGCCAACCGAGGTACAGCCGGGATGCGATTGCGGAGTTCGTGATGACGGGCCGGTTCGACGCGAGCCAGGGACACTCGAGCGGCGTGCAGGTGAACGCCATCACCAAATCGGGCACCAACACCCCCACGGGCACCTTCGCCACCTACTTCCGGAACGACAAGTTCAACGCCGCCGACCATGTGACGGGCACGGTCCTCCCATATTCGGATCAGCAGTTGAGCGGCACCTTCGGCGGCCCGATCGTGAAGGACAAGTTCCACTACTTCGGCAGCTACGAACACGAGCGGGAGCCGCAGACCTACGTCTACACGACCCCGTACGCGCATTTCAACGGGTCGCTGACGGGCACCCGCCTGGAAGACAAAGAGATCGCACGCTTCGACTATCAGTTCTCGCCACAGATCCGTCTGGCGGTGCGAGGCACGAGATACGACAATCGGCTCCCGTACGATCCGCGTTACACGGGCGGCTCCGACAAGACGCCGGCGTCGGCAATCGGTACCAACCGGCGCAGCGAGCAGATCCTGGCCACGTTGACGCAGGTGTTGGGCAATCGGGCTTTGAATGAAGTCAAGGTGGGGCACGACACCTTCCACTGGAATCAGTATTCCCACATCACGAACCCGAACAGCTTGGTGGGGCAGACTCCAGGTTTCGGGGCGCCGAACATCCAGCTACGTGGCTTGACACTCGGGCAAAGCCACGCCATCACGCCGCAGGATATCGGCCAGGACAACTACCTGTTTCGCGACGACTTCACCTATTCGTTCACCAAGGGCGGACGCCACGATGTGAAAACGGGCGCAGAGTACATCTACAACTTCACTTTTGAAACGGTCTGCAACCAGTGCATGGGTGTCCTCGATCTTCAGGGCGGACCGGTTCCGGCCAATATCGAGAGCCTGTTCCCCAACCTGACCGACGTCTCGACCTGGAATCTTGCGCCGTTGTCCCCGATCGCGAGGTCGTACAGCCGGGCGATCGGCATGCCTCATTCCCCATATTCCCGGCCATCGGGCAACGATGGGTTCACCGAATACGCGCCTCGGCACGATTATGCCTTTTGGGTCCAGGACGACTGGCAGCTCTCGAAAAGCCTGACGCTCAACCTCGGACTGCGCTACGACTTGTCCCTCAACCAGTACGTGAACTGGGTCGTGTTCCCGCCGCTTCTTCCCAGTCCTCGTCCCAACGAGAAAAACAATTTTGGACCGCGGGCGGGCTTTGCCTACAGCGTGAACGACAACACGGTGATTCGGGGCGGAGTCGGGAAGTACTACGCCGAAGTGACAGGTCAGCCGGCGGTCTTCACGCTCCGCAACGTGCAGCAGATCAACCCGCTGATCCTCTATGACGGCCGGTCGGACTTTGCGTCGAACCCGTTCAACGGACCGGCGCCGACCTACGATCAGGCTGCGACATTGCTGTGCTCTGTTTCGACAGCAGCAAACTGCCTGAGGCCTAGCGTCTCGAACTTCGTCGCGCCGGATTTGCGGCAGCCGTACAGCTATCAGGGGTCGATCGGCATGCAGCGCCAGGTGGGAAGGCTGATGGCCATTGAGGCCGATTATGTCTTCACCGGCGACCGGGCCACGCTGAACGCGACGGCCAGCCGGAATATCAATCTCGCCTACAATCCCGCCACGGGAGCGAATTATCCCTTCTCGGGAGCGGGTGCCGATGTCACCAAGAGGACCTACCCAACGTTGGGTAGCCTCGCCGTGAACCGCTCGGACGGTAAGTCCAACAACCACGGGCTGCAAACGTCGGTCACCAAACGCATGAGCAATCGCTGGCAGGCTGCGGCCACCTATACGCTGGCGGGCCAGTGGACTCTCGACACCTTGCCGTTGAATCCGGGATGCCAGTATCCCGTAACCCTAAACGCGGCGGGGAAGTCCGTCTGTGATGTTCCCATCACGCTGGCGCCCGATGTTTCGGAGAATAAGTACTACCTGACAGGCGATCAACGGCACCGCGCGACTTTCAACGGCATCTGGCAGCTCGGGTACGGTTTCCAACTGAGCGGGCTGTATTTGTTCGGCGACAATGGAAAGGCGACTCCCACCTCCGGAGTGGATGTGCGTCAGACGGGCGCGGCGCCGACGGCTGGCAACGCGTTGGGCACGGGAACCGTCGTCAGCGGCCGCCTGCGCACGAACGGCACCCTGATAGAGCGAAACAGCTTCGATCGATCGAATATCCACCGTGTCGACCTGCGAGTCCAGCGGCGGTTCAAGCTGGGCGGCAAGGCGGGAATTGACGGCATCTTCGAGATGTTCAACGTGTTCAACCACGCGAACTACAATTCCTGGGTGCTCAACGAAAGCGCCAGAAACTACGGGCAGCCGCAGCAGGACACCAATGTGGCCTACGCGCCGCGCATGCTGCAGCTCGGGTTTCGCGCGACGTTCTGAAATCGGCGCCTTCCGGGCAGGTCATGGAAAGACCTCACATCAAGAATTTCGCTGCGGCCTCCGCTGGTCTCTGCGTTGAACGTGACTGTCCACAATCTCGGAAGGCGAGGGAGAACTTATGAGGCTCGTCGATCGGTGGCAATCGCGGTCGCGGTGGCCGGCGCGCTCGCTCTGGCATCGGCACCGGCAGCGGCGCAGACGCGTTTGACGAAGACGGACTTGGAGATCCGCACGCTGTCCACCCACCCTGACACGGTGAGCGGCGGAGACGTTCTGGTGCTGATCAAAATGCCGGGCAGCCTGGCGTCCGACAAAGTGTCGGTGATGCTCAATGGTCGCGACGTCAACCCGGCGTTTCGCGTGGCGGAGGAGCCGAACTCGCTCGTCGGCTTGGTCAGCGGCCTACAGGTCGGCAAGAACCAGCTCGAAGTGGGCGCCAACGGGAAGCAGAGCAAGCTCACCCTCGTCAACCATCCGGCCACCGGCCCGGTGATCTCGGGCCCGCAGCAGACGCCGTTTATCTGGGGCTTTTCGCAATACCTTCATCCAGGCAGGGCGGCATCAGTCAAGCGCACGCGTGAGGAGGTTGAACATGATTCGTATTTCGACACGTTTAGCGGCGGTGGCACTGGCTATATTGGTGGCTCTGGCGGCGTTCTTCGTTCAGCGCTCGCTCGCGCAGGCACCCGACGCCGGCGTCATCGCGCTCACCGGCGCACGTGTGATCGACGGCACCGGCAGGGCGCCCCTCGGTCAAGCGACGCTCGTCATCAGAAACGGCCGCATCGAGGCGGTTGGCGCTCCCGCGGCGGTGAACGTCCCGGCCGGGGCGACCCGCGTCGATATGTCCGGCAAAACAATCATGCCTGGCATGATTAACGCCCACGCTCACCTGAATATCGACAGCGAGGTCAAAATGCCGGTACGCGACCAACTGGTTCAGCGGCTCCGGACGTATGCCGAGTACGGCGTGACAAGCGCCGTCAGCCTTGGATCGACCCAGGCCGACGAGCTTGAAGGCCTGAAGCTGCGCGACGAACAGGCCCGCGGCCCGCTCGATCGCGCGCGGATTTTCACCGGCGGCCTCAATGCGGTTGGCAAGACGCCCGACGAAGCTCGCAAAAGCGTGGATCGCCTCGCGGACCTGAAGGTCGACATCATCAAGTTCCACATCAACGGCACGCCAAACGACATGACGCCCGACATCTGGGGCGCCATCATCGACGAGTCGAAAAAGAAAGGGCTGAGAACCGCCGTTCACATCTTCTATCTCAAGGACGCGCAGGCATCGGTCGACAAAGGCGTCGACGTCATCGCGCACAGCGTGCGGGACCAGGACGTTTCCAAGCAATTGATCGACGACCTCAAGAGGAAGAACGTCGCGTACATCCCGACGCTGACCCGGGATTTGTCGGTATTCATCTACGAGACGCGGCCCGCCTTCTTCGACGATCCGTTCTTCCTCCGGGGCAAGGCTCTTTACGGCAAAGAAGTGGCGACGCTGAGCGAGCCGGCGCGGCAGGAGAAAACGCGGAACGACAAGCAGGCCCAGGCCATCAAGCCGGCGCTGCAGCAGGCCAATAAGAACTTGAAGATTCTCTCGGACGCCGGGGTGACGATTGCGATGGGCACCGATAGCGGCGCCGCCAACAACCCGGGCCGGTGGCAGGGCTACTTCGAGCAGGTGGAGGTCGAATATATGGTCAAGGCCGGTATGACGCCGATGCAGACGATCGTGGCGGCAACCGGCGGCTCGGCGCGCGCCGCGAAGCTCGATGACCTCGGCACGATTCAACCCGGCAAGCAGGCCGACCTTCTCGTGCTCAACGCGAACCCGCTCGACGACATCCGCAACACGCGTCAGATTCACTCGGTTTGGATCGGCGGGCGCCGCCTGGCGATGGCTGGCGGCACGAAGTAGGAGGAGCCCCTACGGATGGCGCGAACGTCACCAGTCGAGAAGCTGTACAACTCCAAGGAGTGCTTTATGCGCAAAACAATGTCGCTTCTTTTGGCCCTCGTTCTTTGTGCCGCGCTTTCGGGCGCGCAGACGCGGACGGCGAGAACAACCCTGGACATGTATGTCGTAGATGTCGAGGGCGGAAACG
>QHWL01000411.1 GCA_003222555.1 Acidobacteriota bacterium
ATCGAGGCTTACGTCGGCGCAGAGACATTCAAGAAAGGCGTCAACGCGTATTTGCAGGCGCACGCGTACGGAAACGCGACGTCCCAGGACTTTTGGACCGCCGTCGCGGAAACGTCGGGCAAGCCGGTCGATCGCATCATGCCGACCTTCGTCAATCAGCCCGGATCTCCCCTCGTTGACGTGTCGTTCGCGTGTGCCGGCGGCACCACGCAAGTCACTCTGGCGCAGGAACGGTTCTTTCTGGATCCCGAGCTCTTGAAGGCCGGCTCGTCCGACCGCTGGCAGGTGCCCGTTTGCCTGAAAACGAGCGGGCAGCAGAGCGTCACCTGCGACGTCCCGAGCGGATCCGACCAGACCATCGCCGTCGCAACGGCCGGCTGCGTGCCGTGGGTGTTCGCCAACGCTGGCGCGCGGGGCTATTACCGCACGGCGTATGCGCCGGAGGCGCTCAAAGCGATGGCGCCACATGTCGAAGACGCGCTTTCCGCGCCGGAACGGCTGTCGCTTCTCGGCGATGAATGGGCCCTGGTTCGCGCGGGCCGTCACACGGTCGCGGAGTACCTCACGCTTGCGTCAGGGTTCGGACGCGAGCGCACGAGCGGCGTGCTGGGGCTGGTCACCGGCGGCTTTCGATTCATCCACGAGTACCTCACGACCGGCGCGACCCGGGCGAGGTTCGAGGCCTTTACGCGCGCGCTCCTTCGGCCGTCGTACGACGAAGTCGGCTTCGCGTCCGCGTCGGGGGACACCGACGATCGGCGGGCGCTGCGCGCCGCGCTCCTCGGCACGCTCGGCACGACCGGCGGCGATCCCGAGATCGTCGCCGCCTCACGCGCCGCGCTGGATCGCGCGCTCGGCGGTGGCCGCCCGCTCGATGCCTCGGTGGCGGACGCCATCGTCCGCGTCGCAGCCCAGCATGGCGACGCGAAGCTCTATGACGCGCTGATGGCCGCGGCAGACCGCGTGACCTCGCCCGACGAACACTATCGCTACTTGTATGCGGTCGCCGATTTTCGGGATCCCGCGCTCATCGATCGCGCGCTTCAGTACTCGCGTTCGCCGCAGCTGCGCAGTCAAGACACGGCGATCTATCTGGGCCGGTTCTTCGACAACGAGGCCGCACGGTCGCGCGCGTGGTCGTTCCTGAAACAGCATTGGGCCGAGCTCGAATCGAAGATTGCGATTTCGTGGGGAGACGTCAACCTCGTAAGCTCGCTCGCCTCGTTCTGCGACGCCGGCACGCGCGACGACATACGGACGTTCTTCACCGAGCACAAGCTCCCAACCGCGGCTCGCACGCTCGACCAGACGATCGAGCGGATCAACAACTGCATCGAGTTGCGGGACAAGCAGACACCGACGCTGACGGCGTGGCTCGCGACCCGGTAGTCACAGTCAACGCAGAGGCCGCGGAGAAGAAATGCATAAGAATTCTCTGCGTGCTCTGCGAGCTCTGCGTTCAAACGTCGTATTTTCCTTAGCTTTTTGAGCCCGAAACGGCAGGATGGCCGGCGACAAACACCCGCCACGGATGCTCGATCCCGACGTTGATGCCAATGCGTGGACCCCACGCGAGCGGGCCGAGGCGGATGCCGCGGTCCTCGATGAACAGCCGATGCCCGAGTAAATCGACACGGTTTTCCGCAAGCGTGATGCCCATTGCCATCGTGAGGTTGCCCGGACCGCGGCAAAGCTCGTGGGACGACCACGCCGAAGGTTCGACGGACCTGCGCCTGCCCTTCATGTGGCGAGCGCGGCGGCGCCGCATCACCTCGAGACCTTCGAGCGGATCGAGGGCGCGAATGAGCACCGCGGCGGGCGAGCCGCATGCCTGGGTGACGACGTTCACCAGGCTGTGGATACCGTAATTGAGATAAACGTACGCGTGACCCGGCGCGCCGTAAAGGGGCTCATTGCGGCGCGTCGGTCCGGGCGCGGCGTGGCAGGCTGGGTCGGATTCGCCGATGTACGCTTCGGCTTCGACGATGGCGCCGCTCGTGCGAACGCCGCGGCGCTCGTGCACCAGCACCTTGCCGACGAGATCGCCCGCGACGTCGAGCGTGGGACGATCGTAGAACCCGCGCGGCAGCTTCACAGACACGTTTTACCGCAGAGCTCGCAAAGCTCACGGAAAATGCAACCACGAAAACACTTTCCTGGTTGCCTTCAACAACATCAAAAAAAGCGCTACCACGGAGGTCACGGTGAACAGGCGCGAAAACGGAGGTCACGGTTTAACCAATAGTTTTTCTTCAAAGGTTTCTCCGTGTCCTCCATTCGTTTGTCCGTGTCCTCCGTGGTAGAGATTGTGGCACCAAGAACTTCTCTGCGTGCTCGGCGAGCTCTGCGTTGATCGTTTTTAGTTCGTTGGCCTGTTGGCGCGCAGGCGCGCGACAGCACGTTGGGCCGCGCGCGCGACTTGCGAATCTCGATCGTTGGTCATCGGCTCGACGATCGTCAGCCCCGCTTCATCGCCTCCCAGGCCAAGGATGTCGGCGACATCGGCCCGCAACCGCGCGTCGGGATCCTGCGCCTGGCGATCGAACGCGGGCGCCCGGCGCGATGCTATTTCAACGAGATACCGCCGCGCCTGGTCCCCGTATCTGGGCTTCGCCAGTGCTGCGGTGAGCGGGTCGATCGGCAGATTTTCGAGCAGGACCGACGCAAAGAGGCCCGCGAGGAGCACGCTGTCGTGCCGTTCACCTTCGAGCGCCGCCTCGACCTCCGCGACCTTGCCGCGGTCGCCGAGCCTCCCCAGTCCCTCGATGGCAATGTCTTTCAGCGAGCCGCTTTTTCCCGCAAGCTGCGCGGAGAAGTGCGCGGCGCTCGACGGATGGGCAATTCGCGCGAGGGCGTCGAATGCCGCCGTGCCGAGGTCGCCACGACCGTAGTGCTGAAAAAGATCGGTCAACGCCTGGATGGCGCGTTCGTAGCGAATCGCCCCGAGCGCCGCCATGGCGGCGCTCTCGATTTCGCGATCGTTGTCGTTCAGCGCAGAAATCACCGCGTCGCCGACGCCGGGATCGATCGGCTGGTCGTGGGGCCGCTTCAGGAAAAGCCGACCGATGACCCGGACGGCCGCGAGCCGCAGCGCCGGATCGGCTGCGCCGATCATCGCCGCGAGATCGGGGACGGCCGACCGCAGCAAATCCCGCCGGCGGTTCCCGCCGGGCTCGACGGCGAGGGCGCCAAACGCGTACAGCGCCTCGAGCCCGACCTGCCGGTTATCGTCGCGCACTGCGGTACGGAGCGCCGTCAGCACTTCCATCGGCACGGGCCCGGAGCCAATTGCGAGCGGGCCGGCGGAAAATGCGGCGTCGGCGGCGATCTTGTTCCGCACCTCGATGACGAGGCCGACGCATTTGCGCGGCAC
>QHWL01000378.1:0-1300 GCA_003222555.1 Acidobacteriota bacterium
TTCCCTTAGTGACCCCTGCGTCGCGCAGTTGCTCGTCGGTGTGGCCCCACTGCGACGTGAGGACCGGCATGCTGATCAGGCTCTCGACGCCACCCAGACTGGCGGCCCGCTTGATGATCCGCAGTCGGTCATAGACAGCCGCGGCACGCTCGTAGCGGCCATCGAGATCCAGGCAGACCATCCCACCAAACCCCGTCATTTGGCGGCGGGCGATCTCGTGATCGGGATGCGATGCCAGGCCCGGATAGTACACCTGGCTGACGCGCCGATCCTGCGCGAGGAACTCCGCCACCGCCTGCGCATTGGCGTTGTGCCGGGCGACCCGCAGCGGAAGCGTTTTCAGCCCGCGTCCGAGCGCGTACGCGGGATAGGGATCCATCACCGTCCCGAGCAGACGCCGCGCTTTCCCGATCCGGTCCACGAGATCTTTCGAACCGGCGACCGCTCCGCCGGTGACATCGCTGTGCCCATTGAGGTACTTCGTCGCACTCTGCATCGCCAGATCGACCCCCATCGCCAGCGGCTGCTGGTTGATCGGGCTCGCAAACGTGTTGTCGATCACCGAGAGCACCCCCCGTGCCCGGCACGCGCGGGCGACGCGTGCGACGTCCACACACCGCAGCGTCGGATTGATGGGCGATTCGAACCACAACACGCGTGTGCGATCGCTCAACACGTCGTCGGGACGGCCCAGTTGGTCGAGCGACACGAACCTGACGTGGACGCCGAAGTTGGTCAGCAGATCGGCCAGCAGGTGCAGCGTCCCGCCGTAAATCGCCGAACTGCACACGACCTCCTCGCCGGCCTTCACGAGCGCCATCAAAATCGTCGTCGTCGCTCCCATTCCCGACGAGAACGCGAGCGCCGCCTCCGCACGGTCGATCGCCGCCAGCTTCTTCTCCACGCTGACGATGGTGGGGTTGGAGTAGCGTGAGTAGAGATATTTCTGGGACCGTCCCTCGTTGTAGGCGAGCACTTCCTGGGCCGCATCGAAGACGAAGGTGGTGGTTTCGTAAATGGGCGTGGTGAGAGGCACCGCCAAGCAGAGATCTGCTTCACCCGCATGGATCAATTCAGTCGCTGGGCCCTTCATGACACTCCTTGTCCGACCCGGTCGCCGCTCGCCCCGACGACCGGCTCGATGAACTGACGATAGGCGTCCTCATAGCCGCGGTTCATCAGCTCGGTGAGCGGCTGACGCCGATCGGATCGATCGTCGTAGCCACCATGAAAATCGAACGGCCCGATCGGATTGTGCGCGGGACGAATCGTGAAGACGCGAGGCACGCCCCCCGCCGCC
>QHWL01000378.1:1400-2883 GCA_003222555.1 Acidobacteriota bacterium
CGCGGCCGTCGATCCGGCCGGCTGCCAGCGTATGCGGGCCCGGCGATTCGGCGGCCGCCGTCACGATGACCGCCTGTTCGACGCCGACCTCCGCTAATTCTTCGAGCACCCGCGCGAGGCTGCCGGGCCGATCGCAGAGCCGATGCGTCTCGCCGCGCCAGTATGCTTCCGGCGCGAAGGTGAGGACATGGACGTCGGTGACGACAGGCACGCTGAGCGCCGCGGCGACTGCGTCGGCCAGATATTCCCGGCCGACGCCCGCGAGGTCGATCACTTCCGCGCGCCGTGCGTCTGCCGCTGCCGTTGTTGGACGCCGAATGAGATCGCGGCGGCGGGCTTCGGCGACGAGCGCGAGTACGAGATCGCGATGCGCGTCGAGATCGTGGACCACGATCAGCAGCTCCCGGAATCCGGGCTGGCCGAGGTTGTCGACCAGAAGCTCTGTGTAGCGGCGTCCCAGCTCGGTTGGCGTCGGCTGCTTGAGCTGCGCCCCGCCACGAACCAGGTCCCACATCATGCGCCAGCAGTGCTCCGCCGCGGCGCTCGACTCGAGCGGCGATCGGACGGCACGCCACCAGAAGCGTCCACGCTCGGTGCGCCGGCTGCCGGCGATCGCCCCGCTGACGGCGCTGACGGCAATGACGAGCCCCGCGCCCCCGAGAACCAGCACGACGAGCCGGGGCAGCCAGGTGGGAAACCCCCCGGGCTCGAAAGCTGACTGCGCTAGCCTCAAATAGACGGCAGAAGTCGATGGGAAACACGATCGCGCCAAGCGCAACCGCCGCGATTGGGACGGCCACGATCGCGACCGCCAACGCAAGCGTCCAGGCCGTCAGTTGGAGCGCGGCGCGCCACCGATAAAGCGACCCAACGACCGGCGCGCGCCAGAATCCCGCCTCGTCCCAGAGCCGCTGGCCACCGTCGATGGCGGCAAACAGCGCCCCGACGACGCCAATCCCACGGCCGGCGACGATGTCGAGCTTCACGCCCGCTTCATGCAGGGCGCGAAGGACGCCGGCGTGATACGCGCCGGCTGTACCGGTGCCCGTGAGCACGAGCGCCGTCCGACGTCGAGGGGAATAAGGCTCAGCCGGCGCTGGCCGGCTCGGGTCGAAGCGGTCGGCCATCCCTGTCCATCATTCCTGAGCTTCGTCGTGAATCGTGATCAGCTTCACGATGTCGAACTGCCGGGATCCTCCCGGGGTCGTCACTTTGACGGTGTCGCCCGGCTCTTTGTTCAAGAACGCCCGGCCGATCGGCGACGTCGTGGAGATGAGTCCCCTGGTGGCGTCGGCGTCTTCAGGCATGACCAGTTGGAAGACGAGCTTCTCGCCATTGCTTTCGACCACATGAACGGTCGAGCCGAAGCCGGCGCGATCGGTTGGGATCCGATCGATGTTGATGAGCGCGATCTCGGCGACGCGCTTCTTCAGCATGCTGATGCGCGACTCGACGAGCCGCTGTCGCTCTTTGGCGGCCGAGT
>QHWL01000378.1:2888-3447 GCA_003222555.1 Acidobacteriota bacterium
TCTGCGTTTTCGCGGAGGTCGCCCAGCTCGCGCGCGCGCTTGATTTCTCGTGGTAATTCGAGCTTCAGCTCGCGGTCGAGCGCATGAATCTCGTCCTCGAACCTCTTGATTAATCGATCCTTCATTGTCTTCCGGATGGGCTTGGCGCTCGGGCGACAGCGGAAAACCGCAATGGTACCACAGTGTACGCTTCACGGCTGAGGCCTCGCGACGTCAGACGGCACCGCCGCGAGAATGCACAAATGCTCAATGCAGAATGCACAATGCACAATGCATTCGTGCATTGGTGCATTATTGCATTTGGCATTTCGTGAAGCGCATCACCAGTCGCCAAAACCCGCTCGTCGCCAGGTATCGATCGGTCGCACGGGGCGAAGCCGCCGACTTGATGCTGCTCGACGGACCGCATTTGGTCGCCGATGCGCTTGCGGCGGGGATTCTCCTCCGCCAGGTCGCGCTCACCGCTGAGGCGCTTGGACGGCCCGACGTTCGAGCCATCGTCGCGCGCCTCGTGCAGGAACGGATTGAAATGGTGACCGCCGCGCAGCCGGTCATGGCC
>QHWL01000378.1:3577-8640 GCA_003222555.1 Acidobacteriota bacterium
GAAGCCGGCGGCGCCACCGGCATCGTCGTCGCAGGGACTTGCGCTGATCCCTTTGGCTGGAAAGCGCTTCGCGGGTCGATGGGCAGCGCGTTCCGGTTACCGATCGCAATCCGTGAACACCTGGATCAGGCTGTCGCCCACGCCAGGCACCGTCACTGCCGAATCGTGGCGACCGTGCCGCGCGGCGGTCGATCGCTCTTCGACGTGGACTTGAGCGGGCCCGTGGCAATCCTCGTTGGCGGCGAAGGCGCTGGCCTCTCGCCTTCGGTCGTCGACGCCGCCGACCTGCGCGTCACGGTCCCGATGGAGCCAACGGTCGACTCGCTGAACGTAGCCGTCACCGCTGCACTCCTCGTGTACGAGGCGTACAGACAGCGAAGCACCCAGAGCACCTTAGCACCTTAGAACTTTAGAACCCTAGAACCTTAGAACCTCGAGCCCCATGGATTCCCTGTTTCCCGAAGACGCTCCGCCTGCTGCTCACGCGCCTGCTCCGCTCGCCGAGCGCATGCGCCCCCGCACGTTCGACGAATTCGTGGGTCAGGAAGAGCTGCTGGCGCCCGGCAAGCCTTTGCGCGAATCGATCGAGCGCGATCTGCTGCAATCGATCATCCTCTGGGGACCGCCTGGCACGGGCAAGACGACGCTCGCCCGGATTGTTGCCGACACGACCAAAGCGCGATTCGTGTCCTTCAGCGCGGTGCTCTCGGGCATCAAAGAGATTCGCGACGTCATGGCCGACGCCGAACGCCTCCGTAAGACGACCGGGCGCCGCACGATCGTCTTCGTCGACGAAATCCACCGCTTCAACAAGGCGCAGCAGGACGCGTTTCTGCCGCGTGTCGAGGCCGGCGATATCGTCCTCATCGGCGCGACGACCGAAAACCCCTCGTTCGAGGTGAACGCGGCTCTCTTGTCCAGGTCCAAAGTCTTCGTCCTTCGCGGGCTCACGGTCGACGAGGTCGCGGCGATCCTGACGCGCGCGCTTCACGACACGGAACGCGGCCTGGGCGGTCGACCGGTGGAGGTCGCCGCCGACGCGCTTCGCGCGATAGCGCTGTACGCGAACGGCGATGCCCGCGTGGCGTTGAATCTTCTCGAGTTGACCGTCGCCGCGGCGCCGCTCGTCGATGGCAGCCGCCTGGTGGACACCGCGAGCGTCGAGCAGACGATTCAGCGGCGGGCTCTGCTCTACGACAAGTCGGGCGAGGAGCACTACAACCTGATTTCCGCTCTGCACAAATCGATGCGGAACAGCGATCCGGACGCTGCCGTCTACTGGCTGGCGCGCATGGTGGAGGCCGGCGAAGATCCTCTCTATATCGCCCGCCGTCTCGTCCGGTTCGCCTCGGAAGACATCGGCAACGCCGATCCGCAGGCGCTGACCATCGCCGTGGCCGCAAAAGACGCGGTCCATTTCATCGGGATGCCCGAGGGCAACACCGCGTTGGCGCAGGCAGCGATTTACCTGGCGACGGCGCCCAAAAGCAACGCCGTGTACGAGGCCTACACCAGTGCCGCTCAGGATGCGCATCACGATGTGGCTCAGCCCGTGCCGCTGCATCTTCGCAATGCGCCGACCACGCTGATGAAAGAGCTCGAATACGGCAAGGGCTACCGGTACGCGCACGACGAGGCCGACGCTGTCGCCGAAATGACCTGCCTGCCGCCCGCGCTCGAAGGGCGCAGGTATTACGAACCAAAGGAACGGGGCTTCGAAAAGGAGATCAAACGCCGGCTCGACGGCTGGGAAGAAATCAAGAAACGGCGGAAGGTTTAATGGCCCATGCCCGAATCTTGTCGCGCAAGAACGTCAACGGCACGCCGCCATCCTCGAGGACCCGATCATGAAACGCCTTGATGTCGAAGGCCGAACCCATCGTCTTCTGGGCTTCGTCGCGCGCCCTACGGATTTCCAGCATCCCCAGCATGTACGAGGTCGCCTGACCTGGATAAATGATGTAGCGGTCAACTTCTGATGCCGCGTCGCCTGGCGACGCAGTCGTATGGGCGAGCATGTACTCGATGGCCTGCTGTCTCGTCCACCCCAGCGTGTGCAAGCCGGGATCGATCACGAGCCGCGACGCGCGCCAGGCCTGCTCGGACAGCATGCCGAGCCGATCCAAATCCGACGAGTAGAGCTTCATCTCGTCGGCCAGACGCTCGGCGTACAGCGCCCAGCCTTCCACGTAGCCGCTGTTGAAGACATAGCGGCCGATCGGATGAATCTCTTGGCGTTCGAGCGCGATGCTCCCCTGCAGGTGATGGCCGGGAACCGTTTCGTGGAATGCGACCGACTCGGGTCCAGACCGACTGCTGTGGGCCGGATCGTACGCGTTGATGAAGAAGATGCCCGGGCGGCTGCCGTCCTCGGCCGGCGGGTTGTATTCGCCCGAGCCGTTCTTCTCGCGGAAGGCCGGATACGGCTGAATGACCACGTCGGCCTTCGGCAGCAAGCCGAACCACTGCGGCGCCGCAGCCTTCGCGCGGGCGAGCGCCGCCTGCGAATACGCCATCAGCTCCGCGCGCGACTTGAAGGTGTATTTCGGATCGGTCCTCAGCTGCTGGAGAAGAGCGGGCACATCATTGGTATGAAACGAACGTGCGGCAATCGTCTTCATTTCCGCGGTGAGGCTGTCGATCTGTTGCAGCCCCAGCGCGTGGATTTCCTTGGCGGGCACCGAGAGCGAGCTGTGGGACCGGACCGATGCGGCATAGCAGGCGGCACCGTTCGGGTTCGCGGACACTGGCGTCGCCTCGCGCGCGGCCGGCAGGTACTCGTGCTCGAGGAAGTCGCGATAGCGTTCGATCGCCGGATGGATCTGATCCCTGACCAGCGCATCGAACGCGTTCTGGAAACCCGGCGTCTTGTCGCGCAAGGACGGCGAGTCGAAGGGCGAATCCTTGATCGGCGTCGAGGTGAGGCTCCTCATCTGATCGATCACGATGCGCACGTTGCCCTTGGGCGCCGAGTATCCCAGCTTCAAGCCTTCGCGGAGGTTCGCGATCTCGGTGTCGATGTATTTGGGCAGCGCACTCCACCGTGCAAGCGCGTCGCCGCGCGCCTGATCGGCCCCGACGGGCTGAATCGTCACGAGATAGCCGTCTTGAATCTGCCAGCCGGTCATCTGGCTCGCGTTCCACAACTCGTTGCGGCACACGCGCACCGCGATCGAGCCTTCGAGCGCCTCGCGCACGATGGCATACGTGGCGCCGAGCCCCGCTCGGTCGATCGTCGATGGATCGATCTGTTTCGCTTCCGTCAGCCACGCGTCCTCCTTCGCGTGCCACTCCTGCAATGCCTGGAGCGAGTTGTCCGGCAGCTTGTCGTGCCGGCGGCCCGGAACGCCGTAGACAGTCACCACATCGGGATTCCGGTCGAAGTAACCGGCCAGGTATGTTTCGGCGAGGGCGCGGACGCGATCGTCAGCGGCCTGGCGCGTCACCATACGCTCGGCGCCTCGCCCGCAGGCCAGCGCCGCGACGCAGAAAAGACCGATTGTCGCTCGATAAGTCATCACATCGGTATGCCGCTACTCTCTGACAAGACCACCTTGCCGGCGCGCCAATCGCCGCTCGGGATCGCCAGACTGATGACAGAGACGATTCTACGGCGGCTGCGGGCGCGGGGAGATCTAGCTCGGCGCTACGGAAGCTCGGCCGCTACGGCACGAGGCTGCGTCTGATCGAAGATGGGCACCTTGCGCAGCATCTCGGCGCGGAGGGGCGCGGACGCGGGCAGATCGCGCTCGGCGCTACGGAAGCTCGGCGGCAACGGCACGAGGCTCCGCCTGATCGAAGCTGGGCACCTTGCGCAGCATCTCGGCGCGGAGCGGCAGGATGAACGAGAACCGATAGTCGCCCTGCATCCGGCCGATTGGAATGCCGACAAGATCGCCGCTCTGATCCAGGACGCCGCCTCCCGACACACCAGGATGGCCGTCGGTGAGGCACGTGACGAGACCGTTGGAGGTTTTCTGACCCACGTAGCCCGTCGAAAGGATGATGCCCTTCGAGTAGTCGTTCCCCAGGCGGAAGATCGGATCGGCGAACTCGTACGGAAATGACGTGTCGACGCGCAGCGAAGGCAGATCGAGATCGCGCGTCTTGATGATCGCCCAGTCACCGTTGTGGACTTCCACGTCGGCGTCGCCGGCGTCGACGAGCCTGGCTGGAATTTCCTTGCCGCTGTAGACGATCTTGATCGCCGCGATCTTGCGGGTCTGGCGATCGTCCTCGCCGTTGAGCGCGACCACCGCGTGCTTCACCGTGATGAAGTAGCCATGACCGAGGTACCCCGCCGTCCCGTAGTTCGTCTTGTCGAAATTGTCGGTCGAGTACAGCTCGACGAAGCTCGAGCGCCGCGCGCGCAGCAGCTGCAGGGGCAGCAGACCCATTTCGCTCGTCAACTCCTGCTTGATCTCGGCGACCATTTTCTCGCGCCCAGGATTCCTCGGGTTCGGACCGCGGTTACTCCGCCCGACGCCCGCAGTACCAGCCGGCGCCACACCATCGCCGATGTCGTTCCTTTGCAGCTCGCGCCGCACTTCGGCGCGGATCGCCTCGACGTTGGCGCCAGAGGCAGCGCCGGTGGGTGCCTCGCGCCGCGCGTGAAGCACGCCCAACAGGAAGCACGAAGCCGCGCTGGCGATGAGGGAGATGAGTAGGAGAACTCGCCGGGGGATCATGGTCACTCCAAGTACGGCAGCTAAACCGCCTCGCGCCGAACGAGGCTTACAGCTTTGCGTTCCAGAGCTCCGTCCGGCGTCTGCGCGACGGAGAGAGGATGGCCCTTTCGCTTGGAAAGCGCTGAAATCAAGTTGTTGGCGGTGTGAGCGAACGCGTCACTCTACCAATCGCTCAGTTCCGTGTCAAGGAACGTTCCAGCTGAAATGCGCGACGTGAGACCTAAGTCCAGCTGAAGCCGACACTACGTGGGCCCAAGGTCTCACGAAGGAATCGAATAAAAGCCCTACCACGAAGGTCACGGCACGAAGGAAGACGGAGGTCACTGGTTTTGTTCTTTTAGGTCTGTGCCCTCCGTCGTTTCCGTGTGCTCCGTG
>QHWL01000379.1 GCA_003222555.1 Acidobacteriota bacterium
ATCGTCTCCGGCCTGGCGCGCGGCGTGGATTCGGCGGCCCATCGCGGGGCGCTGGCGGCGGCGGGGCGCACCGTAGCGGTTCTTGGATCGGGCACTGATGTCGTCTATCCTCGCGAGCACGGAGCCCTGGCGCGCGAGATCGAGCACCAGGGCGCCATCCTGAGCGAGCTCGTGCCGGGAACGCCACCGCAGAAGCACCACTTCCCCCAGCGCAATCGCGTCATCAGCGGCCTCTCGCGCGCGGTCGTCGTCATCGAGGCCGGCGAGAAGAGCGGGTCGCTCATTACGGCACGCTGTGCACTCGAACAGGGACGCGATGTGCTGGCGGTGCCCGGCAACGTGCTCACCGGGCGCAACCGCGGCGCACATGGCCTTTTGCGGGACGGTGCAAAGATTGTGGAGTCGGCGGACGATATCTTGGAAGAGCTGAGCACGGGGGTCGGGAGTCGTTTTCCACAGGAGGGGTCAGGAAAACGACTCCCGGCCCCCGTCGACGCCATCGAGGATCCGATCCTGGCCTGTTTCACGGCCGGGGAATCGTCCGATTTGGACGCGATCGCGGAGCGAACGGGCCTGAATACAGCCCGGTTGCTGCCGCGGCTCTTCGAGCTGGAATTGCAGGGGCGGGTGAGGCGGACCGGCGGTGGGCGGTTCGTCCGGGTTGACAGATCGTGCTAGGGTCTAAATAAGGAGCCATGGCTAAAGCGCTCGTCGTGGTCGAATCGCCCGCCAAGGCGAAGACCATCAACAAATACATCGGCCGCGACTACAAGGTGCTGGCGTCGATGGGGCACATCCGCGATCTGCCCAAGAGCAGGCTTGGTGTGGACGTCGACAACGATTTCGCCGAACAGTACGAGTCGCTCGCGTCGCGCAAGAAGGTCATCAAGGAATTGAAGGACGCGGCGAAGGACACGATCGACATTTACGTGGCGACCGACCCGGACCGCGAGGGCGAGGCGATCGGCTGGCATCTGGCCCAGGAGCTCGGCGGCAAGAAGCGCAAATTTCACCGCCTGATGTTCAACGAGATTACAAAAAAGGCGATTCAGGAGGCGCTCAAACACCCCGGCATCATCGACGAGAAAATGGTGGCCGCGCAGCGCGCGCGCCGCGTCCTCGACCGGCTCGTCGGCTACAAAATCAGCCCGCTGCTCTGGGAAAAGGTGCGTCGGGGCCTGAGCGCGGGCCGGGTGCAGTCGGTGGCGCTGAGGCTGGTGACCGCGCGCGAGCGCGAAATTGAAAAGTTCGTGCCGGAAGAGTACTGGCACCTGTTCGCGCGCCTCGCCGGCCCGCAGCCGCCGGAGTTCGATGCCAAGCTGTTCAAGCAGCATGGAGACACGATCCGCGTCGCCAACGAGGAACAGTCCAAGGCGATTCTCGCCGATCTCGAGCGTGCGTCGTGGATCGTCTCGTCGGTCGCCACGAGGGAACGCAAGCGTCACGCGCCGCCGCCCTTCATCACGAGCAAGCTGCAGCAGACCGCGCGCTTCCCCGTGAAAAAGACGATGATGCTGGCGCAGCAGCTTTACGAAGGAATGGAGCTGCCCGGTCTGGGCGTCGACGAACCGATTGGCCTGATCACGTACATGCGTACCGACTCGGTGCGCGTGGCCGATGAGGCGCTTGAGGCCGTCCGCGAGTACATCGGGTCGACGTTTGGCGGCGATTATCTGCCCGAGAAGGCGAATTACTACAAGTCGAAGGCGGATGCGCAGGACGCGCACGAAGCCATTCGGCCAACCTCGATGCAGTACGATCCGGAAACCGTCAGGCCGTACCTGACGCAGGACCAATACTCCTTGTACCGGCTCATCTGGAACCGGTTCATCGCGTCGCAGATGAACCCGGCGACGTTTGACGACACGACAGTCGACGTCACCGCAGGCGACTATCTGTTCCGCGTCAAGGGGACGGTGCCGAAGTTCGCCGGCTGGATGGCGACCTACGGAAGCGCCCGCGGCCCGAGCGAAAGCGAGCTGGGCACGGGTCTCGCCAGCCGCGACCTCAACGGCGCGGAGCAGGGCGTGGGAAGCGCCGATGCCCCGGTCGAATCCGACGACGACGCGGTGTCTGGCGTCCTCCCGCCGCTGGCCGAGGGCGATCGTCTCGAGCTGAAGGCGCTGCGGCCGGAGCAGAAGTTCACGCAGCCGCCGCCGCGCTTCACTGAGGCCACGCTCGTCAAGGAGCTCGAAGAGAACGGCATCGGCCGTCCGAGCACCTACGCGTCGATCATCGGCGTGCTGCAGGATCGCGACTACGTCAACAAGGTCGACGGCAAGTTCAGGCCGACGGCCCTCGGCGTCATCATCATCGATCTGTTGATCAAGAGCTTCGAAGACATCCTCGATGTCGAGTACACGCGCAACCTCGAGGAGGATCTCGACAAGATCGAGCAGGGCAAGACCAACTACGTCAAGACGCTGCAGGAGTTCTTCAAGAAGTTCAAGAAAGACCTCGCCCGTGCCGGCAAGGAGATGCAGAACCTCAAGGAGGGGATCAAGACCGACGAGATCTGCGACCGGTGCGGTGCGCCGATGCTCATCAGGGTGGGCAAGTTCGGGCCGTTCGTGGCGTGCAGCGCGTACCCCGAGTGCACGAACACGCGCGAGCTGGAAAAGAGCGAGCCCGAGGCGGAGAACGGGGAAGAGGCAGAAATCGAGTTGTGCGAGAACTGCGGCAAGCCGATGGTGATCAAGCGCGGCCGCTTCGGCCAGTTTCTGGCCTGCACCGGCTACCCCGAATGCAAGACGACGCGGAAGCTCATCGCGAACAAGCAGGGCGGGCTCATGGCGGCGAAACGCGATCAGATTCTCGACGAGAAGTGCCCGCGGTGCGGGTTCAACCTGGTCGTCAAGCAGGGACGCTTCGGCGAGTTCACCGCGTGCACCAAGTATCCCGAGTGCAGGTACGTCAAGCACAAGACCACTGGCGTGACGTGCCCGAAGGATGGCGACAAGGGCGGCGAGGTCGTCGAGCGCAAGTCGAAGCGCGGGAAGAGCTTCTTTGGCTGCTCGAATTATCCCGACTGCGATTTCGTGCTCTGGAACCGGCCCATCGTCGAGAAGTGCCCCAAGTGCGGGGCGCCGTTTCTGGTCGAAAAAACCACCAAGAAGCACGGGCGGCAGGTCCTCTGCAACAATGAGGAGTGCGACTACGTGCGGTCTGAAGAACTCGTCGAGACATCTGCGTAGCGCGGGTGTGAGCGGGTCTAAAGACCCGCGCTACGACGTGGCACAACGTACAACGCAGAGGCCGCAGAGCACGCAAAGAAATCTTGGCTGGGCTTTCTCTGCGAGCTCAGCGTGCTCTGCGTTG
>QHWL01000380.1 GCA_003222555.1 Acidobacteriota bacterium
GACGGGCTTGCCGTTCTCACATCGACGTCCGGGCGTGAGCATGAGGGGCGCGGTATCGACCAGAGCCACGGCCGCAAAATCGACAAGCGCCCATCCTTGCGCGCAGCAGGTGGAGACGATGTTGAGCGATCCCGCACGTCGCGCACGATTTCCGCACCGGTTGAAGCACGCAGACATCAGTTTTCCTCCGGGGAGAGAGTCTGCTGAATTCTACCACCTGGCGTGCGGCGAAACCTCTTCGGATAATCTCTTGGCGAAGCGCGCCCGGTTTGATGCCGAGGGAATCTCCGGTGGGCACACGAGCTTGACGAGGAACGACAGCTCCTCGCTTCCTCGTCGAATCCCAAATAGAATTTGGACGCGGGATTTCTGAAATGGAGGCCAGCATGAAACGTCGTCTGAAATCGATCGCCTTATGTATCGGGTTGGTCCTTGCCGGAATGGTCGGCGGATTCCAGCTGCGCGCGCACGGCCAAGCCGGGACTGCGCCTCAAGCTCCTGGACCAGCTGCTCCTGTGGACACTGCGGCGATGCGGGCTCAGTACGAGCAATGGCGGAAGGACTACAAAACCTGGGGGAAATGGGGAGCCGACGACAACAAGGGCACCTCGAACTTCATTACGCCGCAGAAAGTCCTGAGTGCCATGAAATTGGTCAAGAGCGGGATCGTCGTGTCGCTCGCGCCTCCCGAGCCTCAAGTGGTGGCGGCCGATGTTGGCGCGAATGGCGTCTTCCACCGGGTCACGAACGGGATCACTGACGGAGGCACGACCGACAACTACCAGGTCAGCTTCCACGGACAGACCGTGGCGCACATGGATACCTGGTGTCACTTCTTCGAGAACGGCCAGATGTACAACGGCATCCCCGTGAAGGACAACATTACGCCTGAGGCTGGATGCAAGAAGGGCAGCGTGATGAATTGGAGAGACGGCATCTTTACGCGCGCCGTCTTGTACGATATCGCGCAACTGAAAGGCGCTGAATGGGTCGAGCCCGGCGTGCCAATCAGACGCGCGGACCTCGAAGCTTGGGAGAAGAAGTCCGGTGTGAAGGCCGGTCCAGGGGACGTGGTGCTGCTTTACATCGGCCGTTGGAAGAGGCGCGCGCAGATGGGTCCGTGGACCGGCCAGGTAGCGGGCTACTACGCCGACACGATTCCCTGGATGCACGAGCGGTTGCCGGCCTTCATCGGCCACGACTTCAATATCGACTGGAATCCGAGACCGGGCTGGGAGGGGATGCGCAACCCCATCCATGTCGCGGTGCTCAACTGGATGGGCATCAACATCGTGGAGTGCCTGGATCTGGAGCAGGCGGTGACGACGGCGAGAAGGCTGAACCGATATGAATTCCTGATCACGTTCGCGCCGCTGCCTGTCGAAGGCGGCACCGGGTCGCCGGTCAATCCGCTCGCGATTTTCTAAGAGGAGAAGAAATTCATTCGGGCCCTGGCGGAGCGACGCCACGTGTGCCCGAATCCTGGCGTCTCCGCGAGGGCCTCATCCCGATCGCAGACCGTGCGACGCTGGCTGACCGTTCGCGCGGGTTACCGGGATGACGCATTCGCGGAGTACTGATCGACTGGTAGTCTCACCAACCCTTGTCGATCTGCCTTGTGCCGCCTTAAAATCAGACACGTCTGTCGCCCACAAACTCCGACGCGGGCGCCGACAGACTGGACGAATACCCTCGAAGACGCTCTATGAGAGCGATCAGTGCGGCATCGGCGCGGGGGACACCGCGAAAGCCGGGGAAAGCATTGACGTCGATCGCGACGGGCCCCTGCCTGCTGATGAGCAAATCGACGCCGTACAGCCGTAAGCCAAAGATGCGTCCTATTTTCAGCGCCATCGATGCCCATTCGTGCGGAACCTCATCGGCCACCAGCGGCACCGTATGGGACGGCATGCTCTCCAGCACCGAAGAGCGACGCGCGGCGAAGACATCCTGCCCGATGACCCACATTTTGACGTCCGAGCCATCTCCGGCGACGAACTCCTGGAGGATGAATGAATCCTCGTTCCGCCTCCGCACGATTGAGCCAAGTTGTTCGACGCAGTCCACGCGGGCCACTAAGTCGCCGCGGCAGCTGTACCGACTCTTGATCATCAGCGGAAATGCCAGCTCCGAGAGCACACCGCGGGGTCCTGGCAGGTCTTCCGAGGAAACGAACAGCCGCGTTCGCGGCCACGCAATACCCGTGTCTCTCATTCGATCGGCCATCAATACCCGATCCTGGCAGGTCATTGAGGAGAACCAGCTATTAACCACCAGTGCGCCCCGGTGCTCCAGCGCGCGGGCAACCTCCAAGGCCTGTACTGCGTGTGACTTGAGGAGGTAGATATCAGCGAGCGAATGCTTCTCTTCGTGCGCGATGACACCGCGCGCCGTCAGCCCACACACATCCAATACGCGCACGTGATGTTTGGCGCTCAACTGTTCAAGGACCGCTCCGATCACCGGATGCGTGTGCGTGTCCGGATTATCCGTAATGAAGCAAGCATGCATACGTTACCCAATGAGTCGCGCGATCTCTGCGAGCATGGCTGAGAGCTCTCGTGGGCGGGGACTGTTCAGGCGATTGACGCGGCGGGTTGCGATCTTGAACAGGAGCGCCGCCTCGTAACAGCGCGTCCTCTCCAGGATTCCCTGCAAGAGGACATCGTCGACGCCGCGCCGGGACGAGGCCCGTGCATAGGCGTCGATAAACCTCGCCGCGGCCTCTTCGTACCACTGCCGCATGCCGGGGCGGCCGTGCCAAAGCGCGCTCGGGCGCAGATACGCCAGGAAATATCCGACATCCAGCGCCGGATCCGCCGCACAGAAGCCGTCCAGGTCCACCACAAATACCTGGTGACGTCCGAACAGTAGCTGGCTGGCCTTGAACCCCCCATGCGCGGGACCGTACACGAGGGGGCGAAGCTGCTCCAGCCGTCGCGCCAGATCATTTCCCCACCGCTGTACGGCTTGTGCCTGCGCGGGGTTCCCAGCGGCGATCACCGCAGCGCGTTCGACGACTCGCTGCGCCTCCATTGCTCCCGTGCGCGGCGCTCCTTTAGGTTGGACGTGACTGGTATGCAGACGCGCCAAGGCCGTTCCCGTCAGGCTCAGCTCTTCGTCCGGCATGACGGGTTCGAGGACCCTCCCTCCCCTGTCACGAAGAAAACGAGGGCGCATCGCGTCCAAACCCGTACGCGACGGCCCCGGTTGTGCGCCTGCCGCGGGCGGCACCGTCTCGTTCAGCGACAGCCCGAGCGTTTCGGCGATCCCCAGCGGACGTGGAATCACGGCCTGATCGGTCTGCTCCTGTTCCGCGTACAGTCCCTGCATCGTCGAATGCACCGCGACCGCCTGCTCCGGATGGCGATACAGTTTGCCGAACAGCGTCATGTTGTGCTGCTGTCTCCCCTCCGGCGTCGCACGCTGCAGCACGAGACGGTAACGAATCACGCAGCGGCTTGCGGGTTTGTAGCGCACTGGCTCGGCGGTCCGGTCGCCGATATCACGTTCCACGAGTTGTCGCTCAGGCAGGTACGCGCCGCGGCTTCAAGAGCCGAGAACACAGGAGAGCCAGGTACTGGCGCACAACTTTCGGCCAGCGCCGGCAGGCGGCTGTCGTGCGGGAATCGCTGCACGGTCACATTCGCGCGCGGGGTCAGCTCGCTCATGGTGACCGTTACCCAGCGATCCAGACCCGAGGTGCGACGTGTCCTGGGCCTACGGGGCGCAGCCGAAGCATTCACCGCATCCACCGCGTAAATGATACAGAAGCCTCGGCCCGGCTTGTGGCGCAGGTAGCGAATGAACAAACCCGCCTGTGCACCGGTCGGAGCGAGCACGCCGTGGTGCTCCCGTTCGACGTCGGGCAAGACGATCGGCGGAATCTCGCGGACCGAGAGTGCGAGGCTAATCGTAGTACTCCAGGCCAAGGTGTGTGATCAGCGCTTCCCTCTTCAAGTGGCGCAACGTGTTCTTCAACTTCATGGACTGAATGAACAAGTCGTGCTCCGGACACAGCCCGGGAGCCGTCATCGGCGACTTGAAGTAGAAGCTGAGCCACTCCTGGATTCCGATGCCGCGGAGCTCGTCGCAGCGCTGTGCCAGGTCCATCAACAGCACCAGGTCGAGAACAATGGGTGCCGCCAGGATTGAATCGCGACAGAGAAAGTTCACCTTGATCTGCATCGGGTATCCGAGCCAGCCGAAGATGTCGATGTTGTCCCAGCCCTCCTTGTTGTCACCGCGAGGAGGGTAGTAATCGATGCGAACCCGGTGATTGATCTTGCCGTACAGAGACGGGTAGATTTGCGGCTGCAGGATGTGCTCGAGCACGCCAAGCTTGGATTCTTCTTTCGTCTTGAAAGAGTCAGGGTCCTCCAGGACTTCGCCGTCGCGGTTCCCGA
>QHWL01000381.1:0-964 GCA_003222555.1 Acidobacteriota bacterium
CCTGTACGGGCTCGAGCGGACGTCCACGCCGGAGCGGCCGAGCGCCCCAGTGCCGGGGAGATGATCGAGCGTCCGCACGATCCATTCCGGCAGCAGCACGAGATCGAATCCCTGACCATCGGGAACTTCGTCATCTGAGATGGAAAACTGGCGCGAGTACATCGCTGCGGTGGCGTCCGGGTTGCACGATCTCGCCGTCACCGGCGCCGACGGCGCCCTGTTGACACCGGCTGACGGTTTCCGGCGCTGGGTGGAGCTCACCCGTGACGGCCATGCGCGCGGACAGCACATCTACCTGATTGGGAATGGCGCCAGTGCGATGATGGCCAGCCATTTCGCGGCCGACGCCTGCAAGAACGGGCATTTGCGGGCGATTGCGTTCAACGACGCTTCGCTGTTGACGGCGGTCGCCAACGACGTGGCCTTCGCCGATATCTTCGCGCTGCCCCTCAGCCGTTTGGCTCGTGCGGGCGACCTCGTGCCTCGTGATCGCCATCAGCAGCTCCGGCAATTCGCCGAACATCGTGCGCGCGCTCGAGTCGGCCCGTTCGCTGAACGTGCAGATCGTCACTCTGTCGGGGAAGGGCGCGGACAATCGCGCGCGGACGTTCGGGACCCTGAATTTCTATGTGCCCTCGACGCGGTACGGCTGGGTGGAGTGCGCGCATCAACTGATCCTGCATTACTGGCTCGACCAATACATCAATCTTCACGGTCAGGGAGCGGTGTGAGCGTGAAAGTGCTGGTCACCGGCGGCTGCGGCTATGTCGGCACGAAGCTCACCGAGGCCCTGCTGGCGCGCGCCGACCACGAGGTCACCGTGCTCGATGCGCAGTGGTTCGGGAATTACCTGCCGACGCATCCGAGGTTGACCGTGCTGGCGATGGACATGCGCACCATCGACGACCTCGATTTGACGGCGTACGACACCGTGTATCACCTCGCCAACATCGCCAACGACGTG
>QHWL01000381.1:983-2199 GCA_003222555.1 Acidobacteriota bacterium
ACGTCCTTGCGACCATGCGACTCGTCGATCGGGCCGCGCGTCACGGCGTGAAGCAGTTCATTTTCGCTTCGTCCTCGAGCGTGTACGGCTTGAACGGCGAACCGCGCGTCACCGAAGAGTTGGAGCTGTGCCCGATCTCTGAATACAACAAGACCAAGATGGTCGCCGAACGCGTGATCGCGAGCTACGCCGGCTCTCTCATCACCACCATCGTCCGTCCGGCCACCGTCTGCGGCTGCTCACCTCGCATGCGTCTCGACCTGACCGTCAACCTGCTGACCATGCAGGCACTGACGAAGGGCGCGATGACGGTGTTCGGTGGCGGCCAGATCCGGCCCAACATTCACATCGACGACCTGGTCGATGTCTATCTGTTTGCCTTCGATCGACGGCTCGCCGGCGTCTACAATGCCGGGTTCGAAAACCTGACCGTCTTGGAGATCGCGCACCGCATCGCCGAGCGGGTGCCGGCGGAGGTGAAGGTGACCCCTTCAAACGATCCGCGATCGTACCGCGTCTGCTCCGATCGCCTCGTCACCACGGGCTTCGCTCCCAAGAAAAATGTGGCCACGGCGATCGACGACCTCGTGGCGGCCTATCGCGAAGGCCGGCTGAAGGACGAGCCCATTGCGTACAACGTGACGTGGATGAAGCAGCATCACTTGGGAGGAGCCAAGTGAACAGGAGGATCCTGGTTGTGGGCGTCACGGAAAAAGGTTACGACGTCACCGTCATCGAGAAGAACAGCCGTGTCGGCGGGCTGGCGCGAACGTGCTTCTACAGCGGGCACCCCTACGAGTTCGGCCCGCATATTTGGTTCTGGCCCGGCGGCGAGGAAGATCCGATCAACCACACCATCGTCAAGCTCACCGGGGGCGAGCTTTTCCACATCGATCGCCGACTGTTCACGTACGTCGAGTCCGACGGGCGCAAGTATCGGTATCCAATTCACTACCCCGACGTCGACCAGATGCCGGAGCGGGACAAGATTCAAGGGGAGCTGAGACAACACCGCGATGAGCAGTTGAAACTGATTGAAGGCCAATTGCCCGAGCTTGGCAACTGCAAGTTCGCCGAGTACTTCACCGCCGCCCTCGGCCCCACGCTCTACCAGAAGTTCATGGCGAACTACACGTGGAAAATGTGGAACATTCCGGGCAACGAGCTCGAGACGTCGATGGTCTGGGCGGACCGCTTCCGCCATGCCTACACCAAA
>QHWL01000381.1:2333-5930 GCA_003222555.1 Acidobacteriota bacterium
TGAGGGATCGGATCGTCGGGATCCACGACGAGCACAAGAAGCCGCACGTGCTTACGAGCGCCGGCGAAAGGCACTATTTCGCCGAGTACCACACGGTGTTCTGCTCCATCGACATCGACGAGCTCTGGGGCGAAAACACCCTGCCCTACACCGGCCGCATGATGATTCCGCTTCTGATTCCCGGGCTGGGGAGCGCATTCCCGGAAGGCGCCGAGTCGCTGCACTATTCGTCCTGCGAGTTTCAGACGAGAGTCACCGAGATGAAGGTGATCACGAGGCACGAAAGCCCGGATACGCTGATTCTCATCGAGGTCCCGGTGCTCCCGGGCGCCGCGCAGGCGTTTCCCAGAAACACCATCGACTACGCCCTCGAGAACAATCTGTTTGCCGAGAAAGCGTACCCATAGCAGTCCGAACAGGCATTCGCAACCTATCTCGGCTATGTGGAGCGTGGAAAGAAGATCCCGAATCTGCGCTATGTGGGACGCCACGCGGAGTTCAAGTATTGGGGCATGCCGGAAACGGTGAATGCCGCCTACCAGAAAGCGCTCGCCTTCGAGTCTGTGTGACGCCACGGCTCCTCGCCTCGACGACATCGCACAAGAAGGAGCCGCTGCTCACGACCTTGGAGGTATTCGCCAGTCTCGGCCTGCGCGACCTCGATTTGAATCTGCACCATTTCCTCGAAGCAGGCACGCCTGTGGGAGAGGTAGCCGACCAGGTCGCGGCAGGCGGGCAACGGGTGTGGGTCGCGTCCGGCGGCTGGTGTGATTTCTTCCATCGTGCGCCCAGGATCGCGGACACCTTCAGCTCGATCGATCGGCAGGTCGTCATCGCGAAGAGGCTCGGCGCGGACACCTTGCGTCTCTTCTTCGGACGCCTCGGTCGGGACGAGTATTCTCCCGTCAGCTTGGGCGTCATCGCGGAGAACCTTGGGCGGCTGTCCGATCGTCATCCGACCATGCTCTTCGTTTTCGAAAATCACGATGGCGCCTCGCTCGTCCCTGAAATCTGCCGGGAAGTCTTGGAGTCGGTCGACCGGCCGAATATCCGGATGAATTTCGATCCGATCAATTTCGAGCGCGCGGGCGTGAGGAGTGTGGCCGCCCTGGCGGTCCTCCGGCCATTCGTGGCGCACGTGCACCTCAAAGGCCTCGAGCGTGGAGAGTTCTGCGAGTTCGGAGCCGGCGATGTCGATCTGACGCCGCTGCTGCGGTCGCTCGTGGGCGGGGGCTACGCGGGACGCTTCACGGTCGAGTACGAGGGGGAATTCGACGGTACGCTCAGACTGTATCAGAGCGTGCGGCGGGCGAGGGCCGTAGTGGAAGCCCTCCATCCACACTGACGTTTAGGGCCGTTTCATCTGATCACGAAGAACGCTCTGCGAGCTCTGCGTTCAAAAACGTCGTTTTGTCACGGGCGGCGCTAGAAGCGGACGCCGACGCCGAGGCCGGCGCGGCTCACGCTGATGGCTTGATCGTCGGCGAAGATCCGTCCGTAGCGGTACTGGAAATCGAGCACGAGCCGCTTCCACACCGGCCACGCGACGCCGGCTCCCAACGTGAGCATCGGCTTGTTGAAGGCGCCCGACAAATCGGTGCCGAGCGTCACGAAGTACGGTGATTGTTGAAGGCTGCCAGTGACGTCGGTCCCGCCCACCGAGAAGGTGACGTTCTGCTTCACCCGGGCCAGGCCGCCGCCAACCATCAGGTAAGGGTGCGCTTTGCCGCTCGCGACCATTTCGTACTTCAGGCCCACGGCGCCAAACGTCACCGGCTCCTGCACGCGGTACGCGACGGCGGCCGGCTGCACGTCTGTGAGAGAGGCCGCAATCTGCTGGGCGGCGGTGCCGATGGCGGCCGTCGCGACATCGCGGATTTGTCCGCCCTCGACGAAGATCCACAGGCCCGGGGTGAGCGCAAACCCGCCCTCCGCGCCGTATGACTGGCTCGTGACGTTGCCGAACGCCGACTGCGCGACGCCTTCGACGTACCCCTTGCCCGCAGCCGACTGCGCGTGCGCCACCCTGCCGAGGGCGAGCAGACCAAGAGTCAGCATCACAAACGACCGCATACGCTACGCTCCCGCTCTCAGAACCAGGTCCCACGCCCCGTTAACGAGGGCCAAGTACTCGTACCGAAAGCCGATGGCCAGGACCGCGGGGTAATAAACGGCCGCGGTGGGATACCCATTACTTTTCATCCAATCGATAGCGCCCTGAGGATCGAACCCTCGATCGAGCAAATCGAAGGTCTGAAGCACTTCCAGCCGCGGGCTGAGAAATCTGACGCCGTCAAACGACGTGAGGTAGTCAACGTTCCAGGTGTGACCCAACGCCGCATGTCCAGGGCTGCCAGGCGGCTGGGGACCCGGCCAAAGCGCGACCCCTAACTGGTCGGCGATGAGGCTCGCCGCCGACGGTTGAGATGTGGTAAAGCTCTGAACCTGGCTCGGCGCGCTCGTGACGCCGTTCGCCGCGTCTATCGCAGTCGCCCTCCAGTAGAACGTCGTGTCGACTGGCAGATCGGCCGCGGGGACAAACCCGGTTTCGTTGATGCCCTCAGCGTTTGTTCCTACCGCGACGATCGAGCTGAACGACGACGCGGGGGCAATCTCGAACCTGTAGGTGATCGCACCTGCCGGACCGGTCCGCGTCGCATTGGCCACTCGCAACACCGGCCTCCTGCTCGTCCGCGCGCCGGTCAGTGGGGCGAGCGGCACCGGCGGATTGATGGTGATCGCCGGGCCAACGGTGAACCCGTACGCGGGGCCGAAGACGCCCGTCGTGCCGCTGCTGGTGGCGCGCGCGTGCCAGTAGTAGCCGGTCGCCGGGGCGAGCGCATCGAGCCTCACGGTGGTCTGACCGTTGGTCCCTTCGGCCACCGCGTCCTTGGTTTGAACTTTCGCCGCAAACGCCGAATCGGTCGCCACCTCGAAGGTGTAGGTGACGCCCGATTTGGTGCTGACCGCGTTTCGAACGACCAGCGTCACGGGTTGATCGGCGTTCCTGATCTGTATGTTGTTGGCCGGCGCCAACGGGCGCGGCGCGGCGATCGATGCGGTGAGCGCTTCGGGGCCGTTCGCCGCCGCCGTCGCCGACGGCTCCGCGGGATTGCTGCTCTTGCTGCAGGCGGCCGCTCCCAGCGCAAGGGCAAAAGACAACCGGACAAATCGATCACTCATAGTGAGCCACCTGCGCGACGCCAAGGCACGACCACGGAGGATTCTTGTCCGTGTGCTCCTTGGTAACGCAACACGCCTCGAGCCATTTAGAACAGTGGATGACCGGAGCGGAGAAGCTGGCGCTCCGCCCGTAGGAATTGCTTCGACGATCCACGGCCGTCTGCCAGCGATTGTATTCGAGCTTTGTTTCCGGAGCAATTCGAGACTTGTTGCTGCGGTTGCTGAGGAGCTGAACCGCCCTGGACCTTCGCCTCATACGCGCGCCCACTACCGCGCAGGCAACGGCTCTACCACGAAGGACACGGAAACAAACGGAACACACGGAAATAACATTTGTACAATGTACAAACCGTGGCCTCGGTTCGCCTGCTTCGCCTCCGTGATCTCCGCGGTAGTGCTTTACCAACAGGGAAC
>QHWL01000400.1 GCA_003222555.1 Acidobacteriota bacterium
GAACTTGAAGGCGAATTCAAGATGCGCCTTCGTCTCCCGGCCATTCGAGTGAAGGTGGCCGGCGCTGAGCGACAGAGCCGAATTCGCCGCCAGAAGCCTCCCGGCCTCGGACGGAAAGACATCCGCGTTGCGCCCGACTTCGTGAATGGGCCAGCTGGTGGGGCCCTCGTCAACGCTATCGGGCCCACGGCCCTGAACCACGCTGGAATACGTCATGTGGTGAAACACGAAACGTCCACCAACCGTATTGGTTCCCCCACTCTTGGGAATATCGTTGACCTCTCTGACCTCGACGGCGGAGGCGTACCGATCTTCAGTGAGACCCGTTGGGACGAGTCCAATATCTCCCCATTTGTCGGGCCCAACAGCCGGGACTATCACGTCCTTCGACCGCAGCACCAGATCCGGTTCCCCGATCGTCCACTTGTCGGTGCCGTCGAACTGACGGGGCGGCGGCATATCGTGTGGATTGCCTCGTGGGGCCCCGCTATCTGCCCATTTCGCAATCTTGGCGATCTCCTCGTCGCTCAGTGAGGGGTCGTTTTTGAATTTCTGGATTCCAAGGTTCCTCTCAACGAAAAAGGGAGGCATTGCGCCTCTCCGATTCCGAAGGGCAGTCCGGGTTCTTATGGACCGTGCCCAAGGTCTGGCGTCTTCGTACGTCAGGAGTGACATGGGCGCTACCGAATCGGGGCGGTGGCAATCCTGACAACTTCGCTGGAGAATGGGTGCAATATCTTTCGTGAACGTCACTTCACCGGTAGTTGTTGCAGGCGCTTGGGCGGTTGGGCCGACGGTCGCAGCGACAAGCGAGGCCAGCAACAGGCCAAAAAGCCCAAAAATTCGTGGCAGACGGTCTCTCGACATTGCGACCTCCTCAGATGCTGCGGTGTCTCCACACCCTCGGCAGGACATGTTAAGACTGTAGCCCTGATTCCGGGGCGTCGCAATGGCACTGTCAAGTTGACGAGGACAGAGCCTGACAATCCTTCGAGGTCGGGCGGGAGCCGCGCGCCGCAGGTCCGCGAAGCGGCGAGGCTCCGCCTCGCGTTGCTGCTCGATCCGGCACTGGCTAGGCTCCAAGACATCCTCCGCGATAAGCACCACCCGCAGGTATGGGCGCCCAAAACAGTCGATCTCTCGTGCGGAGTTGCGGACGCCTGACTGTTCGCCGAAAGACGGACAACTGCTGACGCAGCGCCAAGTTGTCGAGCGCGACGGCCCGGTGTCCGCTACAGATCAGCCTGAGCGATCGGAGCAATACGACAACCGCAGCGCATGCGCTATCCTGTCGTCAGTCGATCTGGGAATCAACCAGCGGGGCTGACGATCAGGTTCTGGCGAAGCACGACGGCGTTCGTAAGCAGGAAACCAACTGAGGCAGTCACCACCGAAATCCAAAACAAGAACTCGATCAAACCGGCCCATTTACCGATCGCCGATGTGTGCTCATTTTGGGTCCACGCCCGTGTGTTCTTCTGAACCACCAAATGCCAAGTCAGAGCGAGCGGAGTCAGTAAGGCCAGCTTCAGGCGAATACTGGTGTTCGTGACATAGGTCGTGGCCTCAGCCGACAACAGCAGAAATCCCCCAACGAAGCTGACGCCAAACCCGATCCACTTCCACGAAAACAGACCGTTAGACAGTTCGACGGCGGTCTGTCGGCGTGCACCAACGCCCATGAGACGCAAATCCACGGCGAGGCTGGTCCCCAACCACATGGATAGGCCAATGAAATGAACCCACAGCACGACGGGATACATCCATGACGAGTCCCGAACCGTGACGCCCCAGGGCGTGTTCTCCAGCCACCTGCAGCAGGCTAGGACTGCGTCATACATGGCTTGTCGCCTTCGGGGTCACTCATGATGACCGCGATCTTGGGGAACAGTCGAAGCTATCCCAGGCCGGTCAGCGCGGGAATTTCCACGCTCACAAGGATTGCGCCCAGCCAAAGCAGTATGGAAATCAGGGCGACGACCCTTGCCGTCACCGGCACAACAGGCGCCCGATCCCACTTCGGCAGGCTCCATTCAATGGCTAGCGCAGAAACGACGGCCAGCACAATGACGAGCATCTTGAGGCGAAAAGGTGTCACCGCCGCAAAATCCCCAGCTTCCACGGCGAACAGCAAAAAACCAGAGACTGCGACGGCCCCAAACCCAATCCACGTCCATGGCCGAAGTTGTTCGGCAAGCACAGACAGGGCCTGATTCCGATCGGCGACACCGAGAATACGCAGGTCCAACAGGACGATCGTTCCGACGCAAAAAAAGACCGCGGAATAGTGGACCACCGATACGAGCCCGTAGAGCCAGCGCGAGGTTGCAAGTGTCGTTACCCATCCGGTGTGTTGGAGTGCTTCCCACATCCTCGCTTTCTCTGCGGGACGGCGTGGCTTCCCGCCGGGTCCCGGTGACCGACAGCCGTTTCAGCTATTTCTTCGAAGGGTCACGCAGGACAGGGGTCGCGACCTGGTTATTGTATTCCGCGAACTCGCTCGGAGAGCAGAGCAGCTCCGGAATGTCGAAATCGTCCGGCATCAAGTGCAGCGGCAGCGTGTTCAGCGCCAGCCACGGTTCGGTGTACATCTTCGGGTCGGTAATCTTCATCGTGTATTCGATGGTGTCGCCAGCGACGCGATGGTAGGTCTCGTCCACCACCAACTGATCACTATGGGCACGGCCCGCATGATCGAGCCAGGTCTTGGGGAGCATCCCCGTGGTTTGCACCTCGAAGGTATAGTCATCCACCCATCGGCCCACCGAGTAGCCGTTGTAGCGCGGATCGGGATCGGCGGGCGGTTTCCGTCCATCCGTCCAGATGACCCGGTAATTGCCGTAAAACGGACTCAGGATGATCACTTGCTTGGGGGTCTGCACCACGTTGAGGGTCCGGAGTTCCCAGAGAAACATGTAGGGGAATCCCAGCGGATCACACTTGCCTGCCGGGTCATTGGTCAGCACGGAGTCCACTTGCCGCACGCCTGGGCCCGAGGGCTTGTTTTTCTTGAGCGCTTCGAGCCCTGCCGGCGTGTACGGCAGCGGCTTGGCGACCCCCGTCTCGTCCTCTCGCCCGCCTTCTTGCCCGCGTCCTCCGGGAAACAGCGCCGGGTGTTCAGTGGCACCACTGACCCCCAGTGTTTGTGCGGCATCCCAGATGCCCGTCAGGTCACGGCGCGGGGCTGGACCGCTGGGCTTTTTCCCGTTGTAGGCGGCCCGCTTCGGCGGGATCTTGTTCCATTTCTCGTCCTGTGCGCGCAGAAGCGGAGAGAACATCCCTGCTGCCAGAACGGCCACGATCGAAACGACCAGGCGCTTGGACATCGCCGAAACCTCCTCGGGCTTCTTGAACCTCAGGCCTTCTGCAAATCCGTCTTGGCCATTCCTTACTGCGACTCCTTGAATTCCTTGCCGTTGATCACGATGCGGCCTCTGATCTCTC
>QHWL01000401.1 GCA_003222555.1 Acidobacteriota bacterium
GAGTCGCCACAAGGGACACAAAGGACACTAAGGAAAAACCCAACGGGGTAGGCCCTTGCCTTTGTGTCCTTCGTGTCCTTTGTGGTGATTCAGCGTGATGAAGACTTTCAAGATCACTTTGGCGTACGACGGCACCGGGTTTGTCGGCTGGCAGCGGCAGGCGGCCGGCACCTCCATCCAGGGTCTTCTCGAGGACGCGCTGCGCGAGCTCGATCAGCGCGACGTCGCGGTGATCGGCGCGGGACGCACAGATGCCGGCGTCCACGCGCTCGGCCAAGTGGCGGGTTTCTCGCTCGAACGCGCGATCACTCCCGAGGCGCTCATTCGCGCGGTCAATGGACGATTGCCCGACACCGTGCGCGTGTTGTCGGCTGTAGAGGTGTCGCCGGCCTTTCACGCGCGCTTCGGCGCGCGCAGCAAGACCTACCGCTATCGCATCTGGAACGGCGACGTGATGAGCCCGTTCGAGCGGGCCTATGCGTGGCACGTGCCCGGCCCGCTTGCGGTTGAGCCGATGATCGCGGCCGCCCGAGTGCTCGAGGGAACCCACGATTTCGCGTCGTTTCAGGCAACGGGAGGTGAAAGGCTCACGACCGAGCGCCTGGTCTTTTCGTCGCGCGTCGGCGTAGCGCTCAGGCCCTGCCTCACGGCGCAGGAAGGCGCCCGCGCCAACCAATCGGGTACCGGCCAGGGAGCCGGAGAGGGCCGACTGATCGTTTACGAGATCGCTGGGAATGGATTTCTGCGCCACATGGTCCGGATCATCGTCGGTACGTTGGTTGAAATCGGCCGCGGTCGCCGTCCTGTCGAGTGGGTGGACGAGGTGCTGGCCTCGCGCGATCGGGCGCGGGCCGGACCCACCGCGCCGGCCGAAGGACTGATACTCGCTGGCGTTGAGTACGAAGCGGACGCGCGTCGGGCCGAGGAGGGCGGACCTTTTGAGGTCCGCCTCCGCTAGTTGCACCACATGCTGCCAGCCCTACGTGGTACACTCAAGGTTTACTACGAGGAAGCGGGAATGTCGCTTGAGCAGCTCCTGGCCTTGATTCCGCCAGGATCGCCCGACGAGAGCCTGGCGCGTCAGGTCAACTTCGAGCAGCTGCCCGCCCACGTCGCCATCATCATGGACGGCAACGGGCGGTGGGCCGCTCAGCGCCACTTGCCACGGGTCGAGGGGCACCGCGCCGGCATCGACTCGGTCCGCGACGTGGTCGAAACGTCCGCGCGGCTTGGCATCGACGTCCTCACCCTGTACGCATTCTCCATGGAGAATTGGAAGCGTCCGCGCAGCGAGATCAACACGCTGATGACGCTTCTGAAGCGGTACATCCGCCTCGAGCTCGGTACGCTTCTCAAGAACAATATCCGGTTTCAGGTAATCGGCCGTCACGAAGAGCTCCCGCTCGACGTCCAGCACGAGCTCGAAATCGGCATCCGGGAAACCGCCGCCAACAGCGGCATGCTCTTCAATATCGCGCTCAATTATGGAGGGCGCGCCGAAATCGTGGACGCGGCGAGACGGGCGATTGCTGCCGGCGTCAGGCCGGAGGATCTCGACGAACGGCGGTTCGGCGGTTTTCTCTACACGGCCGGACAGCCCGATCCCGACCTGCTAATCCGCACGAGCGGCGAGATGCGCGTGAGCAACTTCCTGCTGTGGCAGATCGCGTACTCCGAGATTTGGGTGACCGAGACGCTGTGGCCCGACTTCCGCTGCCGTCATCTCCTCGAATCCATCGTCGCCTACCAGAAGCGCGATCGCCGGTACGGCGGTATCAAGCCATCGCCGCTCGCGCTCGGCGCCAAGTGACGCGCGTCCTGAGCGGCGCCGCGCTCCTGGCCTTCGCTATCGCCGTCGTCTGGTTCGCGCCGCCGATCCTCTTCCTTGCCGTCGCCGAGCTCCTGCTCGTCGGCGCGTTCGTCGAGCTGGCGCAACTCGCCGCCGCGAGCGGGCTCGGGGTACCTCGCGTCGCGGCCGGAACCGCCGCCGCGCTGACGTCTCTTGGTCTCACCTCGGCGCCATGGCTGGGTGACATCGCGCGGGCGATACCCGCGCTTGACGCCGCGATCATGACCGCGTTCGTTGCGCTCGCCAGCCTGACGCTGATGCAGTGGCGCGGCGGTCCCGACGCGCTCGGGCTCGCGGCGGCCTCGGTGTTCCCGTCGCTCTACCTGGGGCTGCCGATTGGGGCGATGGTGTCGATTCGCGAATCGCGCGGCGGCGCCGCGCTGTTCCTGCTGATGCTCACGATCGTGGCGAGCGATATCGCGCAGTACTACGCCGGCCGCGCGGCGGGCCGCCGGAGGCTGGCGCCGGCAATCAGTCCGAAGAAAACCATCGAAGGGGCCGCTGGTGGATTCGTGTTCGGCGCGCTGACGATGACCGTGGCCGGAGGGTGGTGGTTGCCCAACGTCGCGGTTCCTTTCCGGGCGTTGCTCGGCGTGGCCGTCGTCGCGCTGGGGATCGCCGGCGATCTCTTCGAGTCGATGCTCAAGCGGAGCGCCGGCGTGAAAGACAGCTCGTCGCTCATCCCCGGGCACGGCGGCATCCTCGATCGCATCGACGCGCTGCTCTTCGCCGCGCCGGTCTACTACATTGTTCTCAAATACGTTTAACCGCCGAGCTCGCAGAGTTCGCCGAGACTCTTTCTGCAAAAAGAGCTCCGCGTGCTCGGCGGTTGATGTGAAGTAATGAAGCGCATCGCCATCCTCGGCTCGACCGGGTCCATCGGCCAGAACGCGCTGGCCGTCGTCGACGCGCACGCCGATCGCCTGCAGGTCGTCGGGCTGGCGGCGGGAGAAAACGCCGATCTGTTCGCGGCACAGATCGCCCGCTATCGGCCAGCGATTGCGGCGATGGCGTCCGGCTCCGCGCTCGATCGCCTCAAACAGACCGGGGTCAGCGACGTGACGTTCGGCGGTCCCGGCCGTGACGGCCTCGTCGCGGTCGCCTCGCATCCCGACGTCGACCTCGTGCTGTGCGCCTCCGCGGGGACCGAGGGGCTCGAAGCGGTGATCGCGGCCATCGAGCACGGCAAGGCCGTCGCGCTTGCGAACAAGGAAGTGCTCGTGATGGCTGGCGGCATCGTCACCGAGGCCGCCAGCCGCCGTGGCGTCGCCATTCTGCCGGTCGACAGCGAGCACAACGCGATCCACCAGTGCCTGCACGGGCGCGCCGGGTCTCAGATCAGACGGCTCGTGCTGACCGCGTCGGGAGGACCGTTCCGCGGACGTTCGGCGTCCGAGTTGACGAGCGTCACGGCGCAGGATGCGCTGATGCATCCGACATGGCGCATGGGGCGCAAGATCACGATCGATTCCGCCACTCTGATGAACAAGGGCCTCGAAGTCATCGAGGCGCACTGGCTGTTCGGTGTGCGCGCCGATCAGATCGAGGTCGTCGTTCATCCGCAGTCGGTCGTACACTCGATGGTCGAGTTGATCGACGGCTCAATCATCGCGCAGCTCGGCGTGACCGACATGCGGCTGCCTATTCAGTACGCCTTCTCATATCCCGAGCGCTGGCCGGCGCCGCTGCCGCCCCTCGACCTTACCCGAGGCGCGCGGCTCGAGTTCGACGTTCCCGATACCGAGGCGTTCCCATGTCTGCGACTTGCGTACCGGGCGCTCGACGCCGAACGCAGCCTTCCCGTCGTGCTCAACGCGGCCAACGAAGTCGCCGTGTCATGTTTCCTGGACGGGAAGATTGGATTTCGCTCGATACCCCAGGTTATCGAGCTGACGATGGACGCCCATCGCCCCGCCCAGGTGGCGGCGCTTGCCGAGGTCCGCGCCGTGGATGAGTGGGCCCATGAGTACGCACAGGAGCTGGCCCGCGGGTTAGAATTGAAGGTTGAGGGTTTGTGATAACGACACTTCTCGCTTTTGCATTCGTGCTCGGTGTGCTCGTTTTCGTCCACGAGCTGGGGCATTTTCTTGCCGCCAAGCGGGTCGGTATCCGCATCATCAAGTTCCAGCTTGGGTTCAATCCGACCATCGCCAGTTTCCGCTACGGCGACACCGAATACGGCATCGGCGCGCTGCCGCTCGGCGGATACGTGAAGATGGCCGGCGAGAACCCCGACGAAGCGCGCTCCGGCAAAGACGATGAGTTCCTGTCGAAGAGCAAGTGGCAGCGTTTCCAGGTGCTGATCATGGGCCCCACCATGAATCTGCTCCTGGCCATCGTCCTGACCGCGATCGTCCTGCACCACGGTGCGGAAGTTCCGGCGTTCCTGGATCAGCCGGCGGTTGTAGGCGCCGTCGTCGCCGCGTCGCCAGCCGAACGCGCCGGCATCCAGCCGGGCGACAGGATCGTGTCGGTGGCCGGTCACGGCGTCGAGACCTGGGAGCAGTTCTCCATCGCGATAGGGTCGCGTGCCAACCGCCAGGTGCCAATCGGCCTGCTGCGCAACGGCCTCGACGTGACCCTCCAAGTCACCCCCGTGCCGCCTCCGGGCGAGAGCCGCTTCGAGATCGGTGACATCGGCGTGCTGCCGGACACCCATCCGGTCGTGCCGCGCGTGAATCCCGGTGAGCCAGCCGATCGCGCGGGCATCAAACCAGGCGACGCCATCCTGGCGGTCAACGGCGAACGGATTTCATTTCGGACCGAGCTGATGAAGGCGATCGCCGCGCGTCCCGGTGAAAAGGTCACCGTGACCATTTCGCGGAATGGAGTGCGTCAAGACATTCCGGTGGTCCCCGCCCTGGGCGGTTGTGCGGGCGTTGCCAGCAAAATCGGCTGCATTGGCGTCGCCATCGCCGAGCCCACCAAGATTATCAAGCCGTCGGCCATCGAGGCCATCGGCATGAGCTTCCAGAAGAACGCTGAGTTTGCCGGCCTCATCTTCCAGACGTTGTGGGGACTGGTGACGCGCGAGACTTCACCGAGGCAGTTGATGGGCCCCGTCGCGATCGCGCAGCTCTCGGGTGAATCGGCGCAGCTGGGCTGGATTGCGCTCATGACGCTCATGGCCTCGATCAGCCTCAATCTAGGTCTGTTGAATCTGATGCCCATTCCGGTGCTCGACGGCGGGCATATCTTCATCATGGCGCTCGAGGGCCTCGTGCGCCGCGACTTCAGCGTGCGCGTGAAGGAGAAGATGCTGCTGGCGGGCTTCGTCGTCCTGATGATGTTGATGGTGACCGTCATCTACAACGATCTGACACGAATCCGTTGGATCGAACGGCTGATGC
>QHWL01000402.1 GCA_003222555.1 Acidobacteriota bacterium
TCGGCGGCAGCGGCCTCTACGACATGGCGGATTTGACCGACCGCGAGGAGAGAGTCATCTCGACCCCTTTCGGCGATCCGTCCGGGCCGTACGTGATCGGCACGCTGCGCGGCAGGCGCGTGGCTTTTCTCGCCCGGCACGGCGTGGGTCACCGGATTCTTCCGTCCGAGCTGAACTTCCGGGCCAATATCTACGGCTTCAAATTGCTTGGCGTGGAACGGATCCTGTCGGCGAGCGCGGTCGGCAGCTTGAAGCAGGAGTACAAGCCGCTCGACATCCTCGTTCCCGATCAGTTTTTTGATCGCACAAGGGGGCGAATCAGCACGTTCTTCGGCCGCGGCCTGGTTGCGCACGTCGCCTTCGCGCACCCGCTCTGCGGGTCGTTGTCGAAGATTGCTGTCGATTCGGCGCGCGCGGTCGGTGCCACGGTCCATCGGGGCGGGACCTACGTCAACATGGAAGGGCCGCAGTTCTCGACACTGGCCGAGTCGAAGCTGTATCGATCGTGGGGCATGGACGTCATCGGCATGACCAACCTCCAGGAAGCGAAGCTCGCGCGGGAGGCCGAGATCTGCTATGCCACGCTGGCGCTCGTGACCGACTACGATTGCTGGCATCCGGACCACGACTCGGTGACAGCCGACCTCATCATCGCCAATCTCCTCCAGAATGCGGCCACAGCTCGAAAGGCGATCGCGGAAGCGGTCGGCCGCGTCGATCATGAAGCGGGGCGCACGTGCGAGTGCGCGACCGCGCTGGCCAGCGCGCTCATCACACGACCCGAGCTCGTGCCGGAGCAGACGAAAAAAGATCTGGCGCCAATCATCGGGAAATACATGCCATGAAGATCATCGTCACCGGTTCGATCGCGTACGACTACCTGATGTCGTTTCCGGGGAAGTTTACCGAGCACTTCCTCCCCGAGCACATGAACCGCGTCAGCCTGAGCTTCCTCGTCGATACCATGGACAAGCGGCGTGGCGGATGTGCCCCTAACATCGCCTACACGCTTGCGCTCCTCGGCGAACGGCCGCACCTCATGGGGATGGCGGGAGAAGATTTCGGAGAATACCGAGCGTGGCTCGAAGCGGCTGGTGTCGACACCTCGCTCGTCGGACAGGTGGCGGGGAAGTTCACCGCGTCGTTTTTCTGCAGCACCGACCAGGCAAACAACCAGATAGCGTCGTTCTACACCGGCGCCATGGCCCATGCGGGTGAGCTCTCGTTCCGCACGGTCGAAGACTGCGGGCTCGCGATCATCTCGCCGAACGATCCGGGCGCGATGGTCACGTACGCGGAAGAATGTCGGACCCTCGGCATCCGCTATATCTTCGACCCGGGTCAACAGTGTGCGCGGATGTCGGGCGATGAGCTGAGAGAAGGGGTCGTGGGCGCCTCGATGGTGATCGCGAACGACTACGAGTTCGAGCTGCTGCGTCAAAAGACGGGTCTCGACGAGGCCAGCGTGCTGGCCCGCGCGGGCGTGCTGGTCGTGACGCGCGGCGAGCGTGGATCGTCGGTGGTGACAAGCGGCGGCCGCGTCGACGTTCCGGCCGTGAGGCCGCGCCGCATTGTCGATCCGACCGGCGTCGGTGACGCGTATCGCGGCGGGCTGATGAAGGGGATGGCCCTCGGTCTGCCGTACGAAGACTGCGCTCGCATCGGCACCATCGCGGCGACCTACGTGCTCGAGCACCTCGGCGCCCAGAGTCATGCCTACACGTGGGAGGAGTTCAAGGGACGCTACCAGGAGCACTTCGGATCGATCGCGGTTCCCGTTCGCTGACACGGAGCCTAACGGTCTTTGGGCCTTGGTCCGTCGGTTGGTCTTTGGCGGCCTTGGTCCGTGGGCCTTGGTTCCTTAAACACACTCAGCAGGCGGAGACCCCGTATCAAGCGTCCGCTAACTCACCATTAAGAGGCATTCCAGGAAATTTTGGGAGTGCTGCGCGTATAATCCCTTCGAAAAGGAGTAGCCGTGATGAAATCACTCCTGCTTGTGACGAGACGACTTCGGGAACTCTTCGGCCGCGCTGCCGCCATCAGCATCGCTGTCGCGCTGCTGGCAGGCCACTCCAGTGTCGCGGCCCAGAGCGGACGGACCGCCGAGCACTGGGTCGGAACCTGGGCTACCTCTGAGGTGGGACGGCCCCAGACGCCGCCGCCTCCGGTCGCGCCAGTCGCGGCGGCCCCGGCTTCGCCGGGATCACCCGCGCCAGCGCCGGCCCCGCCGGCGCCGTTCATGCACTTCAACAACCAGACCCTGCGTCAGATCGTGCACACGAGCATCGGCGGCAATCGGGCGCGCGTGGTACTGAGCAACACCTTCGGGACGACCGCGCTCACCATCGGCGCGGCGCACATCGCGCGGCGCGACACCGCATCGGCGATCGTGCCGGCGTCCGATCGCGCGTTGACCTTCAGCGGGCGGCCCACCATCACCATTCCGCCATTCGCGATGGTGTACAGCGATCCGGTAGAACTCAACGTTCCGGCACTCACGGATTTGGCGATCGATCTGTACCTGCCCGGCGACACCAACACATCGTCGCCGCTCACGATGCACAACGGTGCGTTTCAGACCAATTACGTTTCGCAGACCGGCAATCACGCCGGGATGGCCGCCCTGCCGGTTGTCGCGACGACGCCCTCGTGGTTCCTCCTCTCGCGAGTGGAGGTGATGGCGCCCGAGACGGTCGGCGCCGTGGTCACCTTTGTCGACTCGATTACCGACGGCACCCGCTCGACGCCAGATGCGAATCATCGCTGGACGGATTATCTGGCCGCGCGGTTGATGACGCAGCCGGGCGGCGCGCAGATGGCCGTCCTCAACGCAGGCATCGCCGGCAACCGGGTGTTGAGCGAGGGCGCCTTCAACGTCGGCATCAATGCGCTGGCCCGGTTCGAGCGCAACGCGCTGGACCAGCCCGGCGTCACGCATATCGTCGTTCTCGAAGGCATCAACGATATCGGCCAGGCGCGTCAGAATCCGACGCCGACCGCCGAAGACGTTATTGCCGGCCACAAGCAGATCATCGAGCGCGCCCACACGAGGGGGCTGAAGATTTACGGCGCGACGTTGACGCCGTTTGACGGAGCCGCGTACTTCACCAAAGAAGGCGAGGCGAAGCGTCAGGCAGTCAACCAATGGATCCGGACCAGCCGCGCGTACGATGGTGTGATTGATTTCGATGCCGCGAC
>QHWL01000403.1:0-5580 GCA_003222555.1 Acidobacteriota bacterium
CTCCTCCCGAACGGCCGCGCTAGCGTTGCTGGCTGCGGCGATCGTGGACTGCTTTTCGCCTATCCTTGAGGCCGGAGAACTGTTTTCTGGTATGCGACGAGCTTCGCCGGTCGCTGCGCGACAGGTCGCGCATCTCGAGCACCGCGTAGCCCTCTGCCATTAGCCAGACCCCAATGGCAGGAGAGACTTCGTGAACCGTGCCCGGATCCAGATGGTCGAGCCTTATCCCGTCCATTTCCAGCTCCGGAGGAGTTGCCTTGATTCGAACCTTCACGACACACTTTCTGTATCGTTAGCTACGCCGATTTTGCCGGCTGGCATGTTGTTGCCAGAATGAAGCAACGTCGATGCCAGTACCCGCTGCTTCGTTGAGCTGTGTCAGAAGGTTAGCGATATTTTGTGGGGCAGCGAACTCCAAAGATCCTCGACGCGACTTTTTGAGTCCTCATCATGAGCGCACTTCGGAACAAGCCAGAGCCCGGCGTGTCGACGCCGGCGCATCGCGGACGCTTCGCAATCACGCCGCCGATCGAGCCGATGCTCGCGAAGCTCGCCGACGAGCTTCCCACCGAGGGAGCGTTCCTATATGAGCCCAAGTGGGATGGATTTCGGGCGATCATATTTCGTGGCGGATCCGAGGTATTCATTCAGAGCCGGGACTTGCGGCCGCTCGATCGCTACTTTCCCGAGCTCCACGCGGCCTGTCTTGCCGATTTGCCGGACGGCTGTGTCGTCGACGGCGAGATCGTGATCGCGACGTCCCACGGGCTCGATTTCGACGCGCTGCAACTTCGGCTTCACCCGGCAGCCTCGCGCGTCGCCCAGCTGGCGAAAGCGACGCCGGCGGCCTTCGTCGCGTTCGACTTGATTGCAATCGGGGGCCGGGACCTGCGCGGCGAGCCGCAGGGCGAGCGCCGCGTCCTGCTCGAGCAGGCGTTCGCGGATATCGAACCGCCCATCCATGTGACGCCGATGACGCGCGCTCCGGCCGTGGCGCTAGAGTGGCTCTCGCGCTTCGAGGGAGCGGGCCTCGACGGCGTGATCGCCAAACCCGAGCACGGGATCTACCAGCCGGGCAAGCGCGCGATGATCAAGGTCAAGCACGCACGAACCGCCGAGTGTGTCGTGGCCGGCTTTCGCTGGCACAAGACGGGGAAAAACGAGGTCGTCGGCTCGTTGCTGCTCGGGCTCTACGACGACCGGGGGAAGCTTCACCACGTCGGCGTGACCTCGTCGTTCACCATGGCGATGCGCAAACAGCTCGCGCTAGAGCTCGCGCCGCTCCGTGCGCGCGCCCTCGAGGACCACCCCTGGCGTGAATGGGCCGACGCTGACGGCAGCGAGATGACTCGCCTGCCGGGAGGCCAGAGTCGCTGGAGCGCGGGCAAAGACCTCTCGTGGGAGCCGCTTCGGATCGAGCGAGTGTGTGAGATCAAGTACGACCACATGCAAGGGCGCCGGTTTCGCCACGCGGCCATTTTTCTCCGGTGGCGTCCGGACAAGAAGCCAGCCGATTGCCGCTACGACCAGCTCGAGGTTACGACGGCCTACGAGCTCGAGAAGGTTTTTGGCGCCACAGGGCGCCGAGGCTGATGTCCACGCAAGGTTTTGACGTGAGAAGGACGCACGTCGACCGCCTGCAGGCGTCGCACCGACCAGGCGGGTCTGCTCATCGTCTTGAGGGGGTTCGAACGCGATCACCACGGCACGGCGCGCGGGTTTTGATAGTGCCTCAACCGGATTCACTCTAGAATACCTCCGTGGAGCTTGACCCCCGTCCACGCCTTCTCCCAATTCGTTCCGCCAAACCGGTCTTGAAACCCGGGCCGATGTCAGGGTCAGGAGTTGGTCATGCTGCGACTTTTCCTTCTGCTACTAGCGTTCGTATTCGCGCCAGCCGCGACGGGGCCGCACGCGCAAGGCCAGCCAGTCACGAACATGCGGTTGTACATGTTCGACTGTGCAACACTGAAGAACCGAGACCCTGGCACCTATAGTCTCGCGAGGGATCAGGTCCAAGCTCTGGATATGTCTGATCCATGCTTCCTCGTCGTGCACCGGCAAGGGACACTTTTGTGGGAGACAGGATTGAACGATGGCGTCTACAACCGCACTGGGGGAGGAGGAGCCCGACACGACATCATCGGTCAGTCTCTGAAGAGCCAGTTGGCCGAGATCGGCTACAAGCCCACAGACATCACCTATCTGGCCATGTCGCACCATCATGGGGATCATTCGGGGAACGCCAACGACTACGCGAGCGCGACGTGGATCGTGCAGAAGGCCGAGCGCGAGTACATGTTTGGCGCCACGAAACCGCCGACGCTCAACAACGATGAATACATCGCTCTTAAGGACAGCAAGACGATCGTTATCGAGGGAGAGAAAGACTACGACGTCTTTCACGATGGCACTGTAATCCTGATTGCGACGCCGGGTCACACTCCGGGACACCAGAGCATGTATCTGAAGCTGCCCAAGACCGGGTCTCTGGTCCTGGCCGGAGACCTGTGGCATTTTCCGGGGGAACGCACGTTTCACACGATCCCGAAGGTCGACATGGGTAAGCCTTCCGGGGTGCAAACTGCGGCGTCCAGGGCCAAGATTGAAGCCCTGGTGAAGAAGACCGGATCCCAGCTCTGGATTCAGCATGACATTATCAGCAACCTCAATCTCAAGAAGTCTCCGTTGTATTACGAATAGCTTCGCGCCAAGAGGACAACCGAACCATGAAGCTGCGACACGTCATTCGATTCACGCTGCTCATGACCATCGCGTGCGGGCTGGGACTCGCTGCGCAGCAGGGAACGTCCCAGCAGAACGGGCAGCCGACGCTTCTGCCGCCCGCGCCGCGGATGAGCACACGGGCCATCACCGAGCAGGATCTGCTTGCGGGTTTGAAGGATCAGACTCGATGGCTGACATTCTCGGGCGAGTACAACGGGCAGCGGCACAGCCCCTTGACGCAGCTGACACCGCAAAACATCGGCGGTCTGGTCCCGCAGTGGATTTTCCAGACTGACATCGCTGGCTTTCCTGGCCGCGGAATTGAAACGACGCCGCTCGTGATCGATGGCGTCATGTACGTCACTGGAAACAACAATCAGGCCTGGGCTCTCGACGCTCGGACGGGTGTTCCGATCTGGCGGTATCGTCGAACGCTGCCGGCGAACTTCTCGGCCTACGTCTGTTGCGGACCGGTGAACCGTGGCTTCGGGGTTCTGGGCGACCGCTTGTTCATGGGAACGCTGGACTCGCATCTCGTGGCGCTCGACAGAAAAACGGGCGCCGTGATTTGGGACGTCGCGGTTGGCGATATCACGAAAGCCAACGCGATTACGCACGCGCCTCTCGTACTCAAGGGGCAGGTGATTGTGGGCGTCGCCGGCGGCGACTTCTCGAGCCGTGGCTTCGTTGACGCGTACGATGCGCAAACCGGCGAGCGCGCCTGGCGGTTCTACACGGTCCCCGTGCCCGGTGAACCAGGCGGCAACTCGTGGCCAAACCAAGAAGTTGCCTTGCGTGGCGGCGGAGCCGTCTGGAATTCAGGCAGCTACGATCCCGCGCTCAATCTGGTATTTTTCGGCACCGGGAATCCGAACCCCGATTACTACGGCGACGACCGGGAAGGCGACAATCTCTACACGTGCTCGCTCGTGGCGCTCGATGCCGACAGCGGGAAGCTTCGGTGGCACCCACGACGTGCACGACTGGGATTCGGCGCACGTGCCGGTCCTCGCAGATCTGACTATCGACGGTCGGCCCCGAAAAGTGATCATGGTGGCCAATCGGAACGGCTTCTTCTACACAATCGACCGTGAGACGGGCAAGCTCCTGGTCGGTAAACCGTTCATCGACACGAACTGGGCGAGGGAGCTTGACAAGGCCGGCCGGCCGATCGTCCTCGACAATCTCGGCACTCCGGAGAACTGTCTTCCGGACAATCACGGCGGCACGAACTTCCAGCCGCCGTCGTTCGACCCCAGCCGGCGCCTCTTTTTCGTGACCGCGCACGAAACCTGCGCGGTATGGGAGCCGAAACAACCTACTCCGCCCATCAAGATGGGCGTCCGCGTGCCGAGTGGCGGCCGGCGACTCGTCGAGGGACGCGACCAATATGCCGCGCTCCGAGCCATCGACCCAACGACCGGCGAGATTCGGTGGGAACACAAGTACCGACCGTATCCGTCCACCGTGTCTCTCGACCTCTGCGGCGGGCTCCTGTCGACTGGATCCGGGCTGGTGTTTTACCGGCGACAACGATGGCTTCTTCCACGCGTTCGATGCGACAACGGGGAAGGAGTTCTGGCGCTATCAGACGGGGGCGCCGATTTGGGGTTCGGCACCCATCAGTTACGTGCTTGATGGCCGACAGTGGGTGGTTACCACATCCGGGTTATCGCTCGTCGCTTTCGCGCTGCCGGCTCCGTCCGGGCCATCGCGATAGTCGCCCGGTGGCGAGCGATGCGCCCGCCAGAAACTTCTTGAGTAACGGCGCAGACTCAATCGCCGACAATCCCCGTCAACACATCGTCGAGTGGCACGGCCGGTAATGGAGGCCCCACTCCTTGACGAAACGTCTCGATGGCGAGGATTCGGTCGACGTGCGGCTTGCGAAAAATCCACCGCTCGGTAGAGCGGTGCTGCGTTCGATGCGCTCGGAGCGCTGCCGCCTTTGTCGTCGTCTGTGCCGAAATGTCGAGCAGGAAATCCACGCCGGGTTCACCGCCCATCTTCGCCGGCGGCGGATCGTCCCACGCAAGCACGGGCGGGGTCCAGAGCACACGCTGCACGCGATGAGCGGCACCGAAAGATTGGTGCCACCGCGGATCGGCGGCCGCGTTCACGGCGTCCATCGTAAAGCGCGAAATAGCGACATGATCGGCATGACCATGCCCGCCATTCGACGTGCGGCCGATGACGTCGAACGACTTCGACGAGCTGCTCCCGGATGATCGGCGGTGGTGCATCGGTGAGATGCTTGTCGCGGTACCCGAGCAGATAAACGTTGCCGATGCCGAGGATGGCTGCCGCTTCGCGCAGCTCAGACTCGCGCCAGGCCGGTAACTCCTCCTCAGTACACAGGGGTGGATCGCCACGTGAGCCCGCCTCACCGCGCGTTGCGGTCACCAGTGCGATTTGCGCGCCCGCATCCGCGTAGCGGCGCGAGAGACCTGCCGCCACGAAGCTTTCGTCATCTGGGTGGGCGAAGATCAAGAGGAGGCGAGGAGTATGTGGCTTCATCGATCCGACTGAGAGTCACGCGACCTGACGACGCAGGGCTTCAATAGCGCTTTGCCGCGGCCTCTTTCCAGAGCGGCAACAATTCTGAAGACTCCCCATTCACGGTGGCGCCGGCGTGCATGATTGACGCCGCCGCACGCAGGAACGGTGTTGGAAAGTTCAGCGACGGCTCCGAGACGCGGTCGAGCGCCGCGATGTGCTCGAGTCTGAGAGTCACATCGAGTGCGGCGAGATTTTGATCGAGCTGCTCGAGTCGCCGCGCGCCGATGATCGTCGACGCGACGCCTGGCCGCGATTGCACCCATGCGAGGGCGACGGCCGCTGACGTGGCGCCGA
>QHWL01000403.1:5679-6540 GCA_003222555.1 Acidobacteriota bacterium
GCGCGTGTACTTGCCCGACAGGACGCCGCCGCGAAGTGGCGACCAAGGAGTGACGCCGAGGCCCAGCTCGCGCGCCATCGGTATCAGCTCGCCTTCTACCGTGCGCTCGATGAGCGAATACTCTATTTGCAGCGCGACGAGGGGGGTCCAACCACGAAACCCGGCGATGGATTGGGCCTGAGCGGTCTTCCACGCCGGTGTGTCGGAAAATCCAACGTAACGCACTTTGCCTGCGCACACGAGATCGTCGAGCGCCCGCATCGTCTCTTCGATCGGAGTGAACTTGTCCCACAAGTGCATCCAGTACAGGTCGATGTAGTCCGTCTGAAGACGACGAAGGGACTGCTCGCAGGCGGCCACAAGCGACTTGCGGCTGGCGCCGCCGCCGTTTGGGTCGCCAGGGTACAAATTCGTGAAAAATTTCGTGGCAATGACGACGCGATCGCGTTTACCAGGGTCGCGCGCAAAATACTCGCCGATGATCCGTTCCGAGTGGCCGAGAGTGTACCCATTGGCAGTATCGACAAAATTTCCGCCGCGCTCGAGAAAGCGACTCAGGATCGCCTCCGACTCCGCTACGGTCGTGCCCCAGCCCCACTCCTCACCGAACGTCATCGTGCCAAGGCACAACGGACTGACCCTCAAGCCGGAATGTCCGAGGGTGACATAGTCGTTCAAGGACATGATGTTCTCTTCAGCGTTTGTCCGAACAAAATACTTCGGTCTCGTAGACCAACGTCACCAAGCCGCTCGCATCGGCATACTGCTCGTGCAACGCGCGAAGAAGGCCGAGCAGTCGTTCACCCGCGGCGCCGCTCTTGGGCACATACGAGGCGCTTCTGGCCCGACCGATGAGTCCGT